>NZ_JBEPTK010000008.1 GCF_040549485.1 Constrictibacter sp. MBR-5 | reverse complement strand
GCCATGATCCGGGCCCCCCCGGCCCCACGCCGGGCGCCCGGCCCGGCGGCCCCCCCCCCCCCCCCCCCCCCCCCCCCCCCCCCCCCCCCCCCCCCCCCCCCCCCCCCACGCCGGTATTAAACCCCGTAGCCCTATCCGGGGCTCTGCCCTTGTAGGGGCCGGGCTTGCCCGGCCCTGCCGACGCGCCCGCGGGCGGGGCAAGCCCCGCCCCTACGGCAGGCCTCACCCCCACGAAAGGGAAGGAAAAGCTGTCCCCCGCCTTCTCACTGTCATCCCCGGACGCAGCGAAGCGGAGATCCGGGGATCCAGGTCACGCGCGCTCGTGCCGCCGCGTTGGATCCCCGGGTCGGTGGGTCTCCGCTCCTTGCCCGGGGACGACACTGAGAGAGACCCCCGCATCCTGGCCCCGTCGTGGAACGCATCCCGAAAAGTGTTCCACAATGTTTCACACCGGCATCCGGCGCCTCAAATCTGCCCATCACAGCCGCACCGGCCACCCCGCCTTGGCGAGCGCCCGTTTCCCGCCGCGGTCGGCCATTTCCCTGAAGTGCCAGATGTTGGCGGCAGCCACGGCCGAGGCGCCGGCGGCGAGGCCCCTGGCATAGTCCTCGTAGCGGCCGACGCCGCCCAGCGCGATGACCGGCAGGCCGGTGGCGTCGGCGACCTCGGCGATCATCTCCAGGTCGTAGCCGCGGCCGGCGCCGTCGCGGTCGACGCTCTGCAGCAGGATCTCGCCGGCACCGCGCGCCTCGGCCTCGCGCGCCCAGGCGGCGGCGGTGCGGCCGGTCGCGGTGGTGCCGCCGTCGGTCATCACCTCGGTCCCGCCCTCGGGCGTGCGCCGCACGTCGATGCCGACGACGACGGCTTGGCTGCCGAAACGGCGCGCCGCCGCCTCGATCAGGCCGGGGTCGGCGAGGGCGGCGGTGTTGATCGTGATCTTGTCGGCGCCGCGGGCGAAGCGGTCGGCCATGTCGGCGAGGCTGCGGATCCGCCCGCCCCAGGTCAGCGGCATGAAGCAGCTGCGGCTGACCGCCTCCAGGATGGCGAGCGGGTCGGTCAGGCCCTTCACCTTGGCGTCGTCGCGGCGCATGTCGTAGGCGCCGTCCCGGGTGATGTCGAGATAGATCAGCTCGTCGACATTCCACTGGTTGAAGCGCTCGACCTCGTGGATCGGATTGCCGATGATCTGGTGCAGGGCGAAGCGCTCGCTGCGCACCAGCAGGCCGTTCTGCAGCAGCAGGACGGGGATCAGGCGGGGCTTCACCATGCGGCGACACGGGTGAGCCAGTTGCGCAGCACGGCGAGGCCGGCCTTCTGGCTCTTCTCCGGGTGGAACTGCGCCGCCCAGACATTGTCCGCCTCGACCGCCGCGGCGAACGGCGCGCCATAGCCGCAGGTGCCGGCGACGATGCCGGGATCTTCCGGCCGCAGGGCGTAGCCGTGGACGAAGTAGAAGTCGGCCTGCTCGCCGAACCCGGCGAAAAGACCCTCGCGGCGGTCGAAGCGCACGCCGTTCCAGCCGACATGCGGCAGGCGCAGTTTCGTTCCGTCCGGTGCCACGGCCGGCAGCCGCTCGACGCTGCCGCCGATCAGGCCGAGCCCCTCGTGGCTGCCGTGCTCGGTGCCGCGCGCCGCGAGGAGCTGCATGCCGAGGCAGATGCCGAGCAGCGGCTTGCCCGTCTCGCGCGCCGCGCGGCGGATCGGCTCGGCGAGGCCGCGCGCGTGAAGGCCCGCCATGCCGTCGCCGAAGGCGCCGACGCCGGGCAGGATCAGCCCGCGCGCGTCGGCCACGGCCTGCGGCTCGCCGCTCACCCGCGCATCGGCGCCCAGCGCTTCGCAGGCGTTGAGCACGGAGCGCAGGTTGCCGAGGCCGTAGTCGACGATGACGATCACTTGGCCTCCAATTGGAGCCCGAATTGGCCCTCAATTGGCTCCGACTTGGCTCTCACTTGGCCTCCCGTTGGCTCCAATAGGCTCCGATTGGCCGTCGGATCGGCGCCCCTGCCGGTCCCGCCAGCGCTGCGAACCGGCCCGGTACTGGACCCGACCGGTGCCGGGAGGATAGGAGAGGCGGGCGTCTCCTTCCACAAGTCCCGCGGTTTCGCTCGCCCGATGCGCGTCCTTCACGTCAACACCGCCGCCCGCACCGGCGGTGCCGCCCAGGTCGCGCACGCCCTGTTCGAGGCGCAGCGGGCGCGCGGCACGGCGGCGGACTTTTTTTCCGGCCGCCCGGAGAGGGGAGCCGAGGGGGCGGCGGCCGAGGGGCCAGCGGTCATGTCGCCGCTGCGCTTCCGCGCCAACGTCCTCGCCCACCGCGCGGCGAGCGTCGAGGCGCCTTTCGAGCGGGCACGCTGGGCCCGGCTCCTGCCGCCGCGTCTGGCCCAGTGCGACGTCGTGCACCTGCACAATGCGCACGGCTACTACCTGCCGGACGCGGCGCTGCGGACGCTGCTCGACCGGCCCTGCGTCTGGACGCTGCACGACCTCTGGCTGGCGACCGGGCGCTGCGCGGCACCCCAGGGCTGTACGCGCTGGGAGACGGGCTGCGCGCCGTGTCCGCACCCCGGCCGCTATCCGGCCCGCTATCCGGGCGGCTGGCTCGACCGCAGCGGCCCGGAGCAGGCGCGGCGCCGGGCGCTGATGCAGACCGGCCGCACGGTCTTCGCCGTGCCGTCGCGCTGGCTGGCGGACCGCATGATCGCCGCAGGCCTGCCGGCCGACCGGCTGCACGTCGTGCCCAACCCGCTGCTGGGGGCCGCACCGGTCTTCGATGCCGCGGCCCGGCGTGCCGCCCGCGAGCGCTCCGGCTGGCCGGTCGACCGCTGCGTCGCCCTCGTAGCGGCGGGTGCGCTGGCCGATCCGAACAAGAACGTGGCGACGGTGGTGGCGGCGATGGCGCGGGTGGCGCGGCCGGAGCGCTGGTGCCTCGTGCTGCTCGGCCGTCCCGACCAGGCGATGCGGCGGCGGATCGCGTCGCTGCCGGTCCGCACTGTCCTGGTGGAGCAGGGCCTCGACCGCGCGGCGCTGGCCGAGGCCTATCTCGCCGCCGACCTGTTCCTCAACCCGTCGCGCGGAGAGAGCTTCGGCATGACGAACCTCGAGGCCCTGGCGCACGGCTGCCGCCTGCTCTGCTCCGACCTGCCGGTCTTCCGCGAGGTGGCGGGCGAGGCCGCGACCTACCTGCCGCCCGACGCGCCGGCGGCATGGACGGCGGCGCTCGATGCGGCACTCGATGCGGCACTGGCACAGGAGCCCTCGGCGCCCGATATGGCCCTCGCGGCCGACCTGCGCCGCCGTTACGCGTTGGACACGATCGTCGATGCCTACGCCGCGCTCTATGGCCTCGCCGGAGGCTGACTGTTGCGCATAGCCCTGGTCAACCGCTTCTGCCCGCCCGATCCCGCGCCGACCGGGCTGGCCATGGCCGAACTGGCGGCCGATCTGGCCGCCGCCATGCCCGAAGCGGAAGTGCGGATCTTCACCACCGGCGGCAGCTACCGCAACGGCGGCGATGTGGCTGCGACCGATATCGACGGCTGCGTCGGCGTGACGCGCGTTCCGCCGGTCGGCTTCGGTGCCCGCGGCGTCGGCCGCCTCGTCGCGAGCCTGATCGACGGGCGCCGGCTGGCCGCCCGCGCGACGGCCTGGGCCGACACGGTGATCTCGCTCACCGACCCGCCGCTGCAGGGCTTCTGGATGGGCCGTGCCACCCGCCGCCGCCGGGTGCGCTGGGCGGAATGGACGATGGACCTCTATCCGCAGGCGTTCGTCGCGGCCGGCCTCGCGGGTGCCGGCAACCCCATCGTCGGCGCGCTCGCCGGCGCGCAGCGCCGTCGCGCACCGGACCTCGACATCTGCCTGGGACCGGCGCAGCTCGACCATGTCCGCCGCGACCGCGGGAACGGCCGTGCCGGGCTCCTGCTGCCGACCGGCCTGTTCGACAGCGAGCCGCTGGATCCCCCCGACTGGCGGCGCACGGAGAGCCGCAGGGTGCTGGCCTATGCCGGCAACCTGGGCGAGGCGCACTCCGCCGACTCCGTCGCACGCCTGGTCGAGCGGGCGTCGCCCGAGCGCTTCCTCTTCCTGCTGGCGCCGCACGGCTCGCGCGCCGAAGCCCTGTGGCGGCGGCTCGAGGGGGCGCCGCACGTGCAATGGAGCGAACGGCTCGATGCGTCGGCGCTCGATCATGCCGATGCGCACATCGTGTCGCTGCGGCCGGGCTGGGAGCATGTGTGCGTGCCGTCCAAGGCGCTGTCCGCCTTCAGCCGCGGCCGGCCGGTGCTGTTCCTGGGGCCGGCGGAGTCGGACAGCTGGCGGTTCGCCTGCGGGGCGGGCTGGCTGGTGCCGGAGCCGCCGACCGATGCGGCGATCGATGCCGCACTCGCGTCCGTCGCCGATCCCGCCTCCCTGGCCGAAGCGACCGAGGCCGCGGTCGCCGCGCATGCGCGCCTCGCCGGCATCCGCGCAGAGGGCCTCAGCCGCCTGATCGACTGGCTGCGGTCGGCGCGGCGCTAACCGTCGTCGATCAGGTCGAGGGCCAACGGCGTGCCGCGCGCGATGGCCGTCCGCGCACGGCGGCCGAGCAGCGCGGGCAGAAGCTTCGGCGGCAGGCCGAAGCCGGGACGGATCGAGCGGACGTTGCGCTCGGTCAGCACCTCCCCGGCCGCGATGTCGGCCACCGCGTAGAGCGAGCGGCGGAACTGCAAATTGCCACGCTCGCTCTCGGTGCGGTCGTACGTCACCCGCCCGAGCGCACTCCAGGCGATCCGGCAGGCGGCGGTCATCGCGGCGAACTCGTCGGGCTCCAGCGAGAAGGCCGCATCCGGGCCGCCGTCGGCACGGCGCAGGGTCAGATGCTTCTCGATGATCGCAGCACCCATCGCGACAGCCGCCACGGCGACCGCGATGCCCGGCGTGTGATCGGAGAGGCCGGCGACCGCGCCGAACGTCGTGGCGAGGTCCGGAATGGTGCGCAGGTTCGCTTCTTCGGGCGGCGTCGGATAGCCGCTGACGCAGTGGAGCAGCGCCAGTTGCATGCAGCCGCCGGTGCGGGCCGCCGCGACGGCGTCGGCGATCTCGCCGCGGTCGGCCATGCCCGTGGAGACGATCATCGGCTTGCCCGTGGCGGCCATGCGGTCGACCAGGGGCAGGTCGACGATCTCGAAGGACGCGATCTTGTAGGCCGGACAGCCGAGCGCTTCGAGGAAGTCGACCGCCGTCGGGTCGAACGGCGCGCTGAAGATCGGTAGGCCGAGGGTGGCGGCGCGTTCGAAGAGCGCGGCGTGCCACGCCCACGGCGTGTGCGCCTCGCGGTAGAGGTCGTGCAGCGTCCGGCCGGCCCAGAGGCCGCCCTCGATGCGGAAGCCGGGGCCGTCATGGTCGATGGTGATCGTGTCGGCGGTGTAGGTCTGCAGCTTCACCGCGTCGGCGCCAGCGGCGTGGGCCGCATCGACTAGGGCGAGCGCCCGGCCGATGTCGCCATTGTGGTTGCCGGACAGCTCGGCGATGACGAAGGGCGGGTGCCCGGCGCCGATCGGCCGGCCGGCGATGGCGAAGGGGGCGGTCATCGCGGGACCTCGGCGACCAGCCAGTTTCCGTCGGCGTGCCTGTAGCCTGCCGCGCGGAAGAGCGCCCGCGACCGGTCGTTGCCGGGAAGCACCTCCGCCCAGAGATCGCGGCCGGGGGCGAGGCGCCGCGCCAGCGCCAGGGCGGCCCGGCCGACGCCGCGGCCCTGTGCGGCCACCGCGATCAGGATCGAGACTTCGAGCCCCTGGCCGTGCGGATCGAGCCGCAGCAGGCCCGCGGGCTGGCCGGCCAGTTCGACGATGGCGGTGACCCTGTCGGCGGCCGCGAGGCGGCCCGCCATCCAGGCGGCGTGCTCCGCCTCGGTCGGAACTGCTGCATTGCGGGCGAAGCGGCGGGCGTCGGGCTCGCGCTGCCAGTCGAGGATCGTGTCCGCATCCTCCGCCATGGCGGGGCGCAGCGTGACCGCGCCATTGGCGGCGGTCGCCCTTCCGGCCAGAGCCATGGCGATCCTCAGCGCGCCGTTGCCGTCGGTCAGCGCCGCGGCGGCCCTGCCCATCGCCCGAAGCCGATGCGGGTCGCCGGCGAGGACGGCGATGCGAGCGGCCAGCCGTTCGACGCTCCATGCAGCCGGCGGGCCGAGGTTGTCGGCGGCACCCGCGGCCGCCAGGGCGGCGGCGTTGGCGCGCTGGTTGGCGGCCACCGTGAAGAGCAGGGCCGGCAGGCCCAGCGTGCAGCGCTCCCAGCTCGAACTGCCGGGCGCGCCGATGGCGAGATCGGCCGCGGCCATCAAGTCCGCCATCGCGTCGGTGTCGACATGCAGCGTGCCGCCGACCGCTGCGACCGCGCGGCGGATGCCGGGCAGGCCGGGCGCCGCGCCGCCGGCGACGATGTCGAGGTGCGCATCGGGCAGCGCCCGCCGGACGGCTTCGGCGGCGAGGGCGCTGGCCCCGCCGGCGTCGCTGCCGCCGATCGACACCAGGACGCGGTCGATCCGGCCGGGCCGCCGCGCGAGTGCCACCGGGCGGCGTGCGAGAAAGTCCGGCCGCAGCGCCGCGAAGGCGGGACCGCAGAGCAGGCCGGCCTGCGCCGGGACGAGGCCGGCATAGTCGGCCGGCGTCCGGCCAGGCGTCGCGTCGAGCAGCAGGTCGCAATCGTGCGGGCGCGGCGCGTCTTCGATCACGAGGATGCGGCCGAAGGCGCTGCGGCAGGCGCTTTCGAACCGCGCGTCGCGACCGTAATGGTCGAGCACGAGCAGGTCGGCCGGCGTCGCGGTCAGGGCCCGCAGCTCGGCGTCCTCGTCCGGCGGGAGCGGTACGACGGCGAAGCCGGCGCGCGCGAGGGCCGGCACGGTCGCTTGCGTCTGCGCACCGACGGCGAAGGTGCAGCACCAGCCGAGGGCGGCGAGCCGCGTGGCGAGGCTCAGGCAGCGGAAGACGTGGCCGGCGCCGATGGCCGGATCGGCGTCGCAGCGGAAGACGGCCGTCATCGGCGGCCGGCCGGCCCCTGCGGCCGCCGCGCCTCCCTCTGTCCTGTCGGTTGCGGGCGGCATCTCGAAACGCATGGTCCCGTCGGCGCGAGTGGCCTAAGCTCGCGCGCAGTTTCTACGGCGGTGGCGGCGGCTGCAAGGACGGTCGCCGGCCGCCCAGCGTGATCGGGGGCTGGGGCGTTTTGCTTTTGCATCGCAAGCGGGTGCGCGCCGCACTGCTGGCAGGGAGCGCGGCGGCGCTGGCCGGCTGCGGGCTGCTGCCGCAGATCAGCGGCGGCGGCGGCCGGGGGGCGCCGGGGGCCGACGCGGCGGCCGTGTGGCGCGACGACGTGCGCCTCGTCGTCGCCGGCGTGCTCGCCGAGCCGGACGCGCCGCGTGAAACCGTGCCCCAGTGCCCGGTCGTCATCCTGGACGACGGCCGCATCTACGCCCTGATCGGCGACCTGGGCGGCGCCGGCCCGGGCGACCGGGTCGAGCTGACCGGCCCGCCCGCGGCTTGGTCGACCTGCCAGACCTACCAAGTGCTGCGCGCCGACCGGGTAGACGTGGTCCAGGCCTGGGCGGGACGCTGATCCGTCAACCCGCCTTCGGCTCGGGCTGGGGCAGCCAGTCCGGCCGCAGCACCCGCAGCGCCGTGTCGCCCGCCGCGAGCACGCCCTCGCCGCGTTCGGCGGCCTCGGCGTGCTCGATACGCAGCAATGCGAGGCCCATGCCGTCGCGGGCCGTGCGCATCTCGCCGGCGTCCTTGCCCTCGAAGCTGACGGTGGCCCCCGCCTCGGGCGCCGGGCCGTCGAAGGCGACAGGCATCAGCCGCCGCTTCAGCAGGCCGCGATACTTCGTCCGGGCCGTCAGCTCCTGCCCGATGTAGCAGCCCTTCCGCCAGTCGATTCCGTGCAGTTCGTCGAGATTGCTCTCGAGCAGCAGCGCCTTCTCGGCCGGCATGTCGCGGCTGCCGTCGGGGACGCCGAGCGACAGGCGCAGTCGGTCCCAGTCGTCGGGCCCGCCGGCCGCCAGCCCGGTCGCGGCCAGCGCCGCCTCGATGCCGTCGCGCGGCGCGATCACCCGCACCCCGAGCCCCGCCAGCCGCGGATCGACGAAGGCGACGCCGCCGCCGAACGGCCCGGCGGCACCCGGCTCCGCGCCCACCCCGGCCAGCCGCGCCGCCTCGGGCCCGGCCAGCCGCGCCGCCTCGGGCCCGGCCAGTACGCCGACGGCGAGGTCCGCGGTCCGGTCCTCGATCGCCACCTTGGCGCGCAGGCGATAGCGCGACAGGCGCTGGCGCAGGTCGTCGCGGCGCTCGGCCTCGCAGTCGAGCAGCAGCATCTCGTCCTGCCCGACCATCAGGAAGTCGTGCAGGAAGCGGCCCTGCGCCGTGAGGAAGGCCGCATAGACCGCCCGGTCCGAGCCCGCCCGTTCCACGTCGTTCGACACGAGCCCCTGCAGGAAGCTCCGCCGGTCCGCGTCGGTCACCGCCAGCACGCCACGTGCCGGCAGCAGGGTCCAGAAGGACGACTTCGGGCTAGGCGGCATCTCGGTCTCCGTCTCGGCTCCCGGTCGGCGGAGCCGTATCGACGAAGATAGGGCCGGCCGCGCCCGAGTTGAATTGCCGCCGCGCGGCCGCCTCCCGTATAACGCCCCGGCCAGCCCCGCCGGAGGACCGTGATGACCGCCAGCCCGCAGCGTATCGAGATCCGCCGTCCCGACGACTGGCACCTGCACCTGCGCGACGGCGCGATGATGCAGACCGTGCTGCCCTGGACGGCGCGCCGCTTCGCCCGCGCCATCGTCATGCCAAACCTCGTCCCGCCGATCACCACGGTGGCCGCCGCCGTGGCCTATCGCGACCGCATCCTGGCGGCGCTTCCGCCCGATGCCGGCTTCACGCCGCTGATGACCTGCTATCTCGGCGACGAGACCAGCGCCGACGAGATCGAGCGCGGCTTCGCCGAAGGCGTGTTCGCCGCGGTCAAGCTCTACCCGGCGCACGCCACCACCAACTCGGCGCACGGCGTCACCGACATCGCCGCCATCCGCCCGGTCCTGGAGCGGATGCAGCGCATCGACATGCCGCTGCTCGTCCACGGCGAGGTCACCGACCCGGACGTCGACATCTTCGACCGCGAGGCGGTCTTCATCGAGCGCACGGCGGTCCCCCTGCGCCGCGACTTCCCCGAGCTGCGCCTCGTCTGCGAGCACGTCACCACGGCCGAGGCGGTGGACTTCGTGCGCGAGAGCGGCGAACGCACCGCCGCCACGGTGACGCCGCAGCACCTGATGGTGAACCGCAACGCCATGCTGGTGGGCGGCATCCGCCCGCACCTCTACTGCCTGCCGATCCTGAAGCGCGAGACGCACCGCCAGGCCCTGCGTCGCGCCGTGGCGTCGGGCCATCCGCGCTTCTTCCTCGGCACCGACTCCGCGCCGCACCCCGTCGACTTGAAGGAGTGCGCCTGCGGCTGCGCCGGCGTGTTCAACGCTCCCGTCGCCCTGGAATCCTACCTCCAGGTGTTCGAGGAGGAGGGGGCGATCGAGCATTTCGAAGCCTTCGCCGCGGAGAACGGCGCCCGCTTCTATGGCCTCCCGCTCAACGAAGGCACGATCACCCTGGAACACACCGCCTGGACCGGCCCGGAGGCCGCCACCGGTGAAGGCATCGGCGTCGCCGCCTTCCGCGCCGGCGAGACGCTGCCCTGGCGAGCGGTGTAGGCGGCGGGGGGCCGGTCCTTCGGCCTCCTTGCTCTGCCGCCCCCTTTCCGCACTTTCCCGGACGCGGCGCGCCAGCGCCGCGCGCCGGACCCAGGGCGGGCGCTGCGTGCGGAGAGGTTTTCCGGGCGGCGCCTGGGTCCCGGCGCTCCGCTTCGCTGCGGCCGGGAAGGTGTTGAGGGGGGCGGCCTTTCGTTTTGCCCATCACCCCGGGCGCTCCCACGCCGGATCCCAGCCGTGGAGGTCGGACTGGCCGCCGCGGACAAGGGGGTCGGGGTGGCGGGCCCAGGAGGGGGCGGCGGGGTTGAGGGCGACGGGCGGGGCGATGCTGCGGAGGTAGGCGAGTTCGGCTTCGAGCGCCGCTTCGGCGCGGGCCTCGCGGGAGGCGATGGGGTCGGGGTCTTCCTCTTCGACTTCGTCGATGGAAGGTTCCCTTTCCTTCCCTTCCATTCCCTTTTGTTGGTCGGCCCTCATCCGCTCCAGGTCCGTGAACGGGGTGAACTCGTCCAGCGGCCGGCCTTCGAAACCCTCATACACATGCGGCACGATGATCGGCTCCGGCTTCTCCTCCGGTTCCGGCGCCAGCCCGCGGCGCCATTCGGCGAGCCAGCCCTCGGCCTCGGCGGCGGCGTGGCCGGGCCAGCGGGGGTCGATGCCGTCGAGCAGCGGGTCGGATCCGGCGAAGCCGCCGCAGGGGCTCGCCGCATTCTTGTCCGGGATCAGGCCGGTGGCCTTGGCCTCGATCTCGATGCAGCGGACGGCGGTGCGGTAGTCGCCCTTGGCGGTGGCGAGCTTCGCCAGGGCCCTGAGGCGGTCGACCATCTCGGCGATGCCGGTCTGGCGGGCGATCTCGCGGCGGACGCGGAGGTCCTCGACGCGGCGGCGGATGTGCGGGCGGCCCAGCATGACGCTCGCCTGCTTGGCGGCACTGTCGGGAGCGTAGCCGGCCCAGCGTGCGGCGGCGGCACCGCTGGCGCCGCGGGCGACGTGGCGGCAGAAGATTTCCTGACGGTCGGTGAGGGGCGGGGGTGTGTCGGGCATGGCGGGTCTTCCAGGGGGAGGCTGCATCATGCGCTTATAGTCCTAGGAATACAAGTTGCGTGGAGCCATCGTGGTCGGCGCTCGTCTTGCGGTCCCCGCTCGCGCTGGGGGGCGGATGATGAAGAAGGACGGGGACCTCGTTGCGGGGCTCTTTGTGCCTATCGCTCGGGATCAACGGCAATCCGGCGGTCATCACCCCGGCCATTCCGGCTACTACGGCGATACGAGCAGAAATCGGCAGCCGGACCTCATTTATCCTCCCTCGGCGGGAACAGAGGGCCGCCAATCGTGTTCCCGATCGATCGGCCAATCGATCTCAGATTTCGGTTTGAAAGCGGTCTGCCATATAGATCCGGAGGTTAAAGATGTTCAAATTCATCGGCGGCACAATCGGCATCATATTCTTGATCGGCTTGCTCGTTGTCATAGGGCTTTTCGCTTTGATCTTCTGATCCTCCGGAAACCGAGCCGTTTCCAGGCCTGTCCGTTGCGCGATCGGCTTCCGCCTCAGAAATCGGCCGACCATGAGACGAGGAGGCCGGCGCGGCCCGTCCAGACGGCCTCACTGCGACGCGCGGCATAGCCCAGGTCGAGGCCGAGGCCGGACTCGAACCGGTAGCCGCCGCTCACCTCCAGCAGATGGTCCGTCGTGGCGGAGCCATTGTGGGGAATCACGGTGCGGCCCGCATAGGCGACGACGATGTGCCATGCCTCGTCGAAAGTGAAAGTGGCCCCGAGCGACGTGTTGCGGCGGTCCTGTCGCTGCGCCTCGGCGTTCCAGAAATGCGCCATCTCCGCGACGACCCTGAGGTCGAGATCCCGCGAAAGGGCCTCTGAGCCCAAGACCCCGGCGACCAGGGCGAATTCGTCATGGCTGGCGCCGCGCCCCCCCGCGCGGTAGCTCAGGCCGATATTGTAGTCGAGGTCGAACGGCGACAGGTCCTTCCCCTCCCATGCGACGGCAACGGAGGAAAGGCCCTCGGTGTTCGCGGCGCCGCCGTCGGACAGCCGGGCGCGGCCGCGCGAATAGAACAACGAACCCGAGGCGGGGGTGGTATCGCTGCGGTAGACCGCCATGGTGACATCGTGTTGTCCGGGAAGCGGATGACCATCGAACCCGCCTTCGCCAAGGCGGAAGCGGACGCCGGCGCCGAGCGCTTCCACGAACTCGTAGTCCTTGGCGAAGCCGTCGCCATAGATGCCGGGCATCTCGCTCCAGGCGAAACCGAAAGACGGGTTGAACTTGCCCGCGAAGATATCGACAGCGTCACGCGAATAGCTGAGG
This sequence comes from Constrictibacter sp. MBR-5, assembly GCF_040549485.1. Taxonomy (NCBI): domain Bacteria; kingdom Pseudomonadati; phylum Pseudomonadota; class Alphaproteobacteria; order Rhodospirillales; family Allostellaceae; genus Constrictibacter; species Constrictibacter sp. MBR-5. Next base: position 207,511 of record NZ_JBEPTK010000008.1, on the reverse strand, counting down.
AAGGCCTGCTCCACGATCAGGCCGTGACCGTCGAAGATGTGTTCCCGGTCGGCGGTGCCGGGAGCGAGCGATTCGAAGACCAGCCCGAGTTCGAACGAGAGATTCGGGCTGAGCCGCAGTTCGCTCGCGGTTTCAGCCTTTCCGAATGTGTCGGTGACATCGTCCGCGCCGACGTCGATCTGAAACTCCAAGGTCAGGTTCGTCGTCAGCGTGTCGCTCGCATCCTGTGCATCCCGACGCTCGGCTGCGAGGGCCGTCGCATTCGTGAGGAGCGACAGTGCCGAGGGAATGACGGCGAGTATCTTGGGATGCATCCATTCCTGCCGGGCGGTCTGGCGGGCCACCACCGTCGTGCGTCACCATCCTCCGCGGTGCTGGATCTCGTAACGCCGCTGTCGGGAGCACGTTCCCCAGTCTCCGCTACACCGTTGGCACCGCCTTGGCACGTCGAGGCTCTGTTCAAAGAACTCGCCGCGCCAACGCGGGTGTGCCCGGATGTTCCCGGTCCCGCTTTCGCCGGTCCGAACATCCGGCGTCGCTCATCAGGGCTCCTCGCCGTCGACCACCCGCTCCAGCGCGACCAGCTCGATCGGCTCCCGCTTGCCCCGCAGCAGGTGCGTCCCCGCGCCGGTGACGGCGATGTCCGGCGGCAGGATGCAGGCGTCGACCAGCGTCCGTGACGCGAGGATCGGCCGGCCGGTGTCGCGGCAGGCGGATTCGATGCGGGCGGCGGTGTTCATCGTGTCGCCGAGCAAGGCGATCTCGCGCTTGAAGCCGCCGACCTCGCCCGCGACGACGGGGCCGGCGTGGAGGCCGGCGCGGAAGGCGGGGACGTGGCCGTGCCGGCGCTGGAGGACAGGGGCGGCCGCGTCGAGGGCGTCCCGGCAGGCGAGGACGCAGGCGGGCGCGCGGGCGTTCTCGTGGCTTTTCTTCCCGGGGGGGCCGCCCAGCGGCCATGTGGCGATCATCGCGTCCCCGACATAGCGGTAGACGTCGCCGCCGGCGTCCGTCACCACCCGCGACAGGATGGTGAAGGTCTCCGACAGCAGGGCGTGGAAGCGCACGTCGCCGATACGCTCGGCGATGCCGGTGGAGCCGACGATGTCGAGGAAGAGGACGATGCGCTGCTCCTCGCGCGGGCGGTAGTAGCGGCCGGTCAGCAGGCTGGCGAGCGTACCCGGGCCGAGCAGGCGCACCACGGACATGAAGGCGACGAAGGCGAAGCTCGCCGCCAGCGAGAAGGCGATGTCACCGGCGATGTAGGGGCGGAACGGGTTCGGGTCGCGGCCGAGCAGGACCCAGGGCACGAGCAGCAGGCCGGCCATCACCGCCACGCCGTAGGCGGCGGCGCGCACCGCCATCGCCCCGGCGAGCGGCAGCCGGCGGCCGTCGCGCTCCAGCAGGCGGTCGGCTGCGAACAGCTCGAATCCGATGATGCAGGATGCGATGACCGCGCCGATCACCGCACCGGAGGCGACGAACAGCAGGCCTTCGGGCGCGTCGGGCACCCGGAGCGCGGTATAGACGGCGCCGGCGGCGGCCGAGGCGGCCACGAGCAGCGACAGGAGGCGGAACTGCTGGCGGGTACTGGGGGTCATTGCGGCTGCCTTGGGGCTTGCTTCTGGGCTTGTTGCCGGGTGCGCGGCAGGCGGCGGCCGTCAGGACCCTCCCCGGCGCTTGCGCCCCCGGGGGCGGCTGACACATTGTGCGGCAGCTTGGACGGTCGCCGCAGGGAACGACACACATGAGCCGAGAACCCGTCATCGTCGGTGTCGCCGACTTTCCCATCGCCGGCGGCAAGGCGAAACCCGGAACGGGGCTGCTCGCCATGCAGCGCCACGTCGCGGTGGAGGCGCTGGAGCAGGCCGGACTGACGATGGGCGACGTCGACGGGCTGGCCGTCGCCGGCATGTGGGGCATGCCGGGGCCGGGCGCGATGCAGCCGATCCTGCTGACCGAATATCTGGGCATCGAGTTCCCGAAATACCTGGACGGCACCAATGTCGGCGGCTCGGCCTTCGTGCTGCACGCGGGGCACGCGGCGGAGATGATCCGCGCCGGCGTCTGCGACACCGTGCTGATCCTCTACGGCAGCCTGCAGCGCAGCGAATCCAGCCGCGCACTGGGCGGGCGGCCGGCGCTGTTCTCCAACCAGTTCGACATGGTGGCGGGCCTGCCGTCGCCGGTCGGCGCCTATGCGATGGCGGCGCACCGGCACTTCCACGACTATGGCAGTTCGCCGGAGACGCTGGCCGAGATCGCGGTCTCGACGCGGTCCTGGGCGGCGCTGAACCCGGCGGCGACCTATCGCGACCCGCTGACGGTGGACGGCGTGTTCGAATCGCCGATGATCACCGACCCGCTGCATCTGCTCGACTGCTGCCTGGTCACCGACGGCGCCGGGGCTGTGGTGATGACGACGGCGGAGCGGGCGAAGGACCTCAAGACCAAGCCGGTCTTCGTGCTCGGCCACGGCGAGAGCGCCACCCATTCCAACATCAACTACATGCCCGACATGTCGCGCCTGGAGGTGGCGGAGCGGTCGAGTGCGGCGGCGTACAAAATGTCCGGACGCAGGCCGGCCGACATCGACCTCGCCATGCTTTACGACAGCTTCACGATCACCGTGCTGCTGACGCTGGAGGCGGTGGGCCTGTGCGGGCGCGGCGAGGGCAAGGACTTCGTGAAAGGCCAGCGCACCGCACCGGGCGGCGAGTTCCCGCTGAACACGAACGGCGGCGGCCTCAGCTACTGCCATCCCGGCATGTACGGCATCTTCACGATGATCGAGGCCAGCCGGCAGCTCTGGGGCATCTGCGGCGAGCGGCAGGCGCCGGGCCCGAAGGGCGGGGGCATCAGGACCGCGATCTGCCACGGCACCGGCGGCGTGCTCTCGAGCGGCGCCACCGTCATCCTGTCGACCGAGAAGGACTGAGTACCATGAGCTACGACAAGCCGGTGCCGGTGGTCGACACCGACTCCGCTCCCTATTGGGAGGGGGCGAAGCAGGGCAGGCTGATGATCCAGAAGTGCCGCGACACGGGGCGGACCTTCCTCTATTCGCGCCGCCTCGCGCCCGGTGCGGGGGAGGCCGACTGGATCGAGGCGAGCGGCCGCGGCGAGGTCTATTCCTGGACGGTGGCGCGGCGGCCGGCCGGGGCGGCGTTCAAGGGCGACACGCCCTACGTCGTCGCCAGCATCACCCTGGAGGAGGGCGCGCGCATCCTCACCAACATCGTCACCGACGACCCCGACGGCGTGCATATCGGGCAGAAGGTCGAGGTCATCTTCGACGCGGTTTCCGACGGTTTGACCATTCCGAAGTTCCGTCCGGTCGGGTAGGGTCGCGCCCGCCCCGTCCAGCGGATCCGCATGCTCAAACGTCTCCTCCACTATCTCGGGATCCTGGTGGCGCTCGGGGTCTTCGCCGCCGCGGTCTGGGTGCTGCAGCACACGCTGCGCGACCTGAAGTGGGACGCGCTGATGTGGCAGCTGGGGGAGATCCCGCGCAGCCATGTGGCGCTGTCGCTGATCTTCACGGTGGCGGCCTACCTGATCCTGACTGTCTACGACACGACCGCCTTCGCCTATATCGGCCGGCATCTGAGCTATGTGCGCGTCGCCTTCGTGTCGTTCCTCAGCTACGCCTTCAGCCACAGCCTGGGCTTCGGCGGCGTGACGGGCGGGGCGGTGCGCTATCGCTTCTACACGTCGTGGGGTGTGAAGCCGATCGATATCGCCAAGGTGGTGGTGTTCGGCGGTGCGGCCTATTTCCTCGGCGCCTTCGCAGTGGCCGGCGTCCTCGTCCTGGTGAACGAGGGCGAGTTCGGCCACGTCACCGGCCTGCCGGCATGGGCGCTGACGGTGTTCGGAGTACTGTGTATCGTGGCTGGCTGCCTCTACGTCGTATGGAGCGCGGCGGGACGGCCGTCGATCCGGATGGCGGGGATGAACATGCCGCCGCCGCCGCTGTGGATCCCGTTCGCGCAGTTGGCCGTCGCCTGCATGGAGTGGAGCTTCGCCAGCGCCGCCCTCTACTGGCTGCTGCCGACGGGCATCGGCATCGACTACTGGCACTTCATCGGAATCTTCGTCGTCGCCTACCTGTCGGGGATGATCAGCCACGTGCCCGGCGGGCTCGGCGTGTTCGAGTCCGTGGTGATCCTGCTGCTGCCCGAAGGCGTGCCGCGCGAGGGCGTGATCGCGGCGATCATCACCTATCGCGCCGTCTATTTCGTGCTGCCGCTGCTGCTGGCCGCGGTGATGTTCGGCGTCTACGAAGTGCGGCAGGGCCATGTGCACATGGCGAACATCGCGCGCTTCCTGCGCCGCCGGCGGGAGAAGCCCTAGGCCGTCAGGCTCCCATAAGGCGCGTCGGCAGCAGCACGGCGCTGCCGCCGCGGGCGATGCGGACCACGGCGTTCTGGCCGAACGCCTCGGCCAGGGCGAGGGCGTCGCGGTCGGCGAGGTCGAGCACGAGGAAGCCGCGCTCGCGCCAGCGGCCGTCGAGCGACCGGCCCTCGTGCGGCAGCCGCCGCAGGCCGGCGGCGTCGAGGCGGGCGGCCATGCGGCGGTGTGCGCGGGCGTTCACCGGAGACGGCCGCGGCCGCGAGCGCGGGTTCCAGGCGGTGACGAAGGTGCCGGAGGCCGCGCCCAGCCGGGCGAGCAGCGCGTCGAGCGCCGGGGCGGGCCGGCCGAGCCGCACGCAGACGCGGCGGCCGTCCGCCAGCACGTCGTAGGATGTCGCGGCGTAGGCGGCGGCGAGGCGGCGCCCGCTCTGGCCCGGCGGGTGCATCGCGGTCATACTCCGGCCGTGCCGCATCCGACAGCCGGTGGGGGAACGGGCATCATGAGGAACGGGGCATGATCGACCTCTATACGTGGCCGACGCCGAACGGGCACAAGGTCCACATCTTCCTGGAGGAGACCGGACTGCCCTACAACGTGGTGCCGGTCAATATCGGCGAGGGCGACCAGTTCAAGCCGGACTTCCTGAAGATCAGCCCGAACAACAAGATGCCGGCCATCGTCGACCGTGACGGGCCCGGCGGCAGGCCGTTCGCGCTGGCCGAATCCGGCGCCATCCTGATGTATCTCGGCGACAAGACCGGGCGGTTCTTTCCAACCGAGACCCGCGCCCGCTACACCTGCATCCAATGGCTCATGACGCAGATGGGGCATGTCGGGCCGATGCTGGGCCAGGTGCACCACTTCCGCAACTACGCCGTGGAGAAGATCCCCTACGCCATCGACCGCTACGTGAACGAGGCGAAGCGCCTCTATCACGTGCTCGACCGGCGGCTGGGCGAGACGCCCTATCTCGGCGGCGACGACTACACCATCGCCGACATGGCGACGTTTCCGTGGATCCGTCCCTGGGAGAAGCAGGGCCAGCGGATCGACGACCACCCGAACCTGAAGCGCTGGATGGAGGAGATCGAGGCGCGGCCAGCCGTGCAGCGCGGCCTGAAGGTGCTGGCCGAGCGCCGCCGCGAGGGGCCGATCAGCGACCGGCAGCGCGAGATGATGTTCGGCAAGACCCAGTACGAAAAGCGCTAACCGGAGCGAGAGCCATGAAAGCCGTCTTCTACGAGCGCTACGGCGCCGCCCGCGACGTGATCCGCATCGGCGACCTGCCCGATCCCGTGGCCGGCCCGGGCGAGGTGCTGGTGCGCGTGCACGCGTCCGGCATCAACCCCTCCGACGTGAAGACCCGCATGGGCGGTCGCGGCACCATTCCCGGCCCGCTGGTCGTGCCGCACAATGACGGCGGCGGCGTGATCGAGGCGGTCGGGCCGGGCGTCGACCCGAAGCGCGTCGGCGAGCGGGTCTGGCTCTACAACGCGAACCGCAGCCCGGACGGGATGGCGCAGGGCACGGTCGGCACGGCGGCGCAGACAGTGGCGCTCCCGGCGATTCAGGCCGTGCCGCTGCCGGACGGGACGAGCTTCGCCGAGGCGGCGTGCCTGGGCGTGCCTGCGATGACGGCGCATCTCGCCGTGCTCGGCGGCGGACCCGTGCACGGGCGGACGGTGCTGGTGACCGGCGGTGCCGGGGCGGTCGGCTGGTACGCCATCCAGATCGCCAAGTGGGCCGGCGCCCACGTGATCGCGACGGTCAGCGGCGACGCCAAGGCCGAGGTGGCGCGCCGGGCGGGCGCCGACCACGTCGTGAACTACCGCAGCGAGGACGTGGCGGCGCGGGTGAAGGCGCTGACCGGCGGCCGCGGCGCCGACCTGATCGTCGAGGTCGAGTTCGGCGGCAATCTCGCCGCCAGCACCGCGGCGCTGGCGAAGGGCGGCACGATCGCGCCCTACGGCTCGGTCGCCAATCCCAAGCCGGTGCTCGACTTCTTCCCCTTCATGTTCGGCAACGGCGTCATCCGCGGCGTCTTCGTCTACGCCATGTCGCCGGAGAATTTCGCCGCCGCCCGCCACGACATCACGGAGATGCTGCGCCACGGTCGCCTGCAGCACCTGATCGCCGAGACCTTCGACCTCGCCGACTGCGTCGCCGCGCACGAGGCGGTGGAGAGCGGCAAGCTGGTGGGGAATGCGGTGCTGACGATCGCGTGAGAGGGCGGGCGGTATTTCCCTCGACTCCCACGGTCGGTGAAGAGCCCACGCCCGCTTTCGTCCGCCCCTTGAACCCCTGCGCGGCTCGTGCCGATACTGCGGCCAATTCGTCGGGCGGCGGTGCCGTCCAGTCGCGGTCGGCCGGCCCGCAGCGGGCGGCATCAGGAGGAAGCGCATCCCATGGCAGGGCTCTATTTCGAGGATTTCGAGATCGGCCAGGTGTTCGAGCACCCGATCACCCGTACCGTGACCGAGATGGACAACGTGCTGTTCAGCGCGCTGACCCATAATCCGCAGCCGCTGCATCTCGACGAGGAGTTCTCCAAGGGCACCGAGTTCGGCCAGCGGCTGGTGAACAGCCTGTTCACGCTGGGCCTGATGATCGGCGTGTCGGTGGGCGACACGACGCTGGGCACCACGGTCGCCAACCTCGGCATGACCGACTGCCGCTTTCCGAAGCCCGTGTTCCACGGCGACACGCTGCGCTGCACGACGACGATCGCCGAGAAGCGCGAGAGCAAATCGCGCGCCGACGCGGGCATCGTCCTGTTCGAGCATCGCGCCTTCAACCAGCGCGGCGAGGAGGTCGCCTACTGCAAGCGCTCGGGCCTGATGAAGAAGAGGCCGACGGCATGACCATCCGATCCTTCCTGTTCGTGCCGGGCGATAGCGAACGCAAGATCGCCAAGGTGACCGGCGGCCCGGCCGACGCGCTGATCCTCGACCTGGAGGATGCGGTGGCGCAGGAGCGGCTGCCGACGGCGCGCGCCATGGTGTGCGAGCATCTGAAGGCGCACCCCGACCGGTCGCGCCAGCAGCTCTGGGTACGGGTGAACCCGCTCGATACGAAGCTGTCGCTGCCGGACCTCGCCGGCGTGATGGCGGGCGCGCCCGACGGCATCGTGCTGCCGAAGACCGACGACGGCAGCGCCGTGGTGAAGCTCTGCCACTATCTCTCGGCGCTCGAGGCGCGCGAGGGCATCGAGATCGGCCGGACGCAGATCCTGGTCGTCGCGACGGAGACCGCGAAGAGCCTGTTCCACCTGGATTCCTATGCCGGGTCCAGCCCGCGCATCTACGGCTTGACCTGGGGGGCGGAGGATCTGGCGGCGGCGCTGTTCGCGACGACCAACCGCACGCCCGACGGCGAGTATGAGGGGCCGTACAAGCTGGCGCGCACCCTGTGCCTCGCCGGCGCGCGCGCGGCGGGCGTCGAGCCGGTCGACACGCTGCTCGCCAACTTCCGCGACACGCCCGGCCTGGAGGCCGAGGCGCTGCAGGCGCGCAAGGTGGGCTTCACCGGCAAGATCGCCATCCACCCGGATCAGGTCGAGCCGATCAACCGCGCCTTCACGCCGGACGAAGCCGAGGTCGCCTATGCGAAGCGGGTGGTCGAGGCGTTCGCCAACGCGACCACCGGCACGGTCGGGATGGACGGCAAGATGCTCGACATGCCCCACCTGAAGCAGGCGCGGCACGTGCTGGCGACGGCGGAGAAGTTCGCGGGGCGGTAGGCGCTCAGTGGCCGTCGTTCTCGTCGGGGCCGGACGGTCGCCCCGGCCCGAACGCGTCGCGGAAACGGTCCATTTGGTGCATGCGCTCGTGCAGGACGGCGACGATGCCGACGTCGCCGTTCGACAGACGCCGCCAATAGACCACATGACGCTCGTAACGGAAGAAGAAGCCGTCGACGCCGAATTCGGCGGGGACGGGCTTCGACGCGATCCCTCGGGTGTGGATTCTATCGAAGGCGGCGAAGAGGCCGGTGACGTAGCGCTCGGCCTGTTCGGCGCCCCATCGGTCCCGGGTGTAGCGGTAGATCTCGTCCAATTGGATGGAAGCGGCTTCCTGGACGCGACCTCTGGCCACCGCGTCAGTTCCGGTTCCGGGCGATGATGTCGGCCGCGCTGAGGTGGGTGTAGGACGATTCCGGCGCGGCGAAGGCGCGGTTCAGTTCGGCTTTGAGCCGCTCGAACGCCTCTTGCTCATGCCGCTCCTTGTCGCGGCGGATCAGGTCGCGGATGTACTCGCTGACATTCTCATAGGAGCCGTCGTTGCCCACGTTGGCGGCGACGAAATCGCTCAGCGCTCCGCCGAGGCGCACCGTCAGGGTCGTCGTGCGCGTGGCCATGGCTGCCTCCGGTTGCCCTGTATTCAATATGCACAAAGCTGCATACGCAACAAGGGCGTCGCGGTCGCCGTCCGAAGCCGATCAAGATCACGGAATCGCGCCGCCGGTACGCCAGCGGCCGAGCATCGCGTCGTCCGCGCCGAGGAGGTCGCGGAGGACCTGTTCGGTGTGCTGGCCGAGGAGGGGCGGGGCTTCCGGGGTGGCGGTCGGCGTGTCGGAGAAGTGGTAGGGCGATCCCAGCAGGCGGAGCGGGCCGGCGGTGGGATGGTCGACCGTGGTGACCATGCCGCGGGCGGCGACCTCCGGGGATTCCATGGCCTCGGAGACGCTGCGGACGGCGCCGGCCGGGACGCCGGCGGCGACCATGCGGTCCAGCCAGTACTCCCGCGTATTCGCCGCGAAGGTTTCGTTCAGCAGGCCGAAGACGGCGTCGCGGTTGGCCTGCCGGGCACTGTTGGTGGCGAAGCGCGGGTCGGTCAGGAGGTCGGGCCGCTCCAGCACCTTCTCGCAGACCAGGGCGAACAGCTTCTGCGTGCCGACGGCCATGTAGAAGGGGCCGGTCTGCGTCTCGAACAGGCCGACCGGCACGGCGGCCGGGTGGCTGTTGCCCATGCGTACGGGGTCCTGGCCGGAGACGAGGTAGCTCTGCGCGGCGTTGGTCTGCACGGCGACAGCGGTGTCCATCAGTGCCAGGTCGATGAACTGCCCCTTGCCGGTGCGCAGGCGCGCGATGTAGGCGGCGAGAATGGCCGAGGTGGCATACATCGCGGTGAAGGTGTCGATGATGGCGAGCGGGTGGCGTGTCGGCGGCCCCTCCGGGTGACCGGTGTAGGACATGATGCCGGATTCGGCCTGGAGAACGGGGTCGAAGCCCGGTCGCTTCGCCCAGGGGCTGGTGACACCGTAGGCCGAGATCGAGCAGTAGATCAGGTGCGGATGGCGCTCGCGCATCGTTTCCCAGCCGAAGCCGACGCGCTCCATCACGCCGACCCGGTAGTTCTGGATCAGTACGTCGCACTTGGCCGCGAGGCCGTGCACGATCTCCTGCGCCTCGGGCTTGCGGATGTCGAGGGCGACGCTGCGCTTGCTGCGGTTCATGGCGAGATAGTAGTGCGCCTCGCCGCCGGCCTCCGGCGGCTTGAACTGGCGCGTGTCGTCGCCGCCGTCCGGATTCTCCAGCTTGATGACCTCGGCGCCGAGGTCGGCGAGCTGCAGTGTGCAGAAGGGACCGGCGAGGACACGGCTGAAATCGAGCACGCGCACGCCGGCGAGGGGAGCGGTCGCGGCGGGGGAGGTGGCGGGGTCGGTCACGGGGGTAGCCTATGGGAAATGGGTGCTGCTTGGCTCTTGGCTTAGCATTGCGGGCGGGAAAGTGCGACGGGGGGCGATTCCATACTCCAGGTCCCGTCATTGCTAGCGGAGCGAAGCAATCCCTCGGTGGCCCGAGCGCTTGCCCTGGATTGCTTCGGCGCTGCGCGCCTCGCAATGAGACGGAGGAAGGTGGGACGGGCCTTATCCGATCGCGCCCGCCTTGCGGAGGGTGGCGAGGGCGTCGGCGTCGAGGTGGAGCAGTTCGGCAAGGACCTCGTCGGTATGCTGGCCAAGGAGGGGCGGGGCGACCGGTTCGGTGACGGGGGTGGCGGAGAGTTTCAGGGGCGATCCGACCATGCGGATGCTGCCGGCGGTCGGGTGGGCGACGGTGCGGACCATGTCGCGGGCGGCGGCCTCCGGCGATTCCAGCGCCTGGTCGACGGTGCGGACGGCGCCGCCCGGCACGCCCGCCTTGTTGAAGCGTGCGAGCCATTCCGCGCGGGTGCGGGTGGCGAACAGGTCGCGCAGGAAGGCGGTGATCTCGTCGCGGCGGGCGATGCGGTCGCTGAGCGTGCGGTAGCGCGGGTCGTCGACCATGTCGGGCCGGTCGATGACGCCCTCGCAGAAGCGCTTCCACAGGCGCTGGTTGGCGAGTGCTATGTAGAAGGGGCCGTCGGACGCCTGGAACAGGCCGTTCGGCACCGAGGTCGGATGGCCGTTGCCGCGCCGCTCCGGCACCTTGCCCGAGGTGAAGTAATACATGCCGACATTGGTCAGCGTGTTGAGCGCCACGTCGAACAGGGCAACGTCGACGAACTGGCCGCGGCCGGTCTCCTTCTGCGTCATGATCGCGGCCATGACGCCGATGGTCGAATAGTAGCCGGTCATCGTGTCGACGATGGCGAGCGCGTGGCGCATCGGCTCGCCGTCGGGCTCGCCGTTCAGGGACATCATGCCGGACTCCGCCTGGATGATGGGGTCGAAGCCGGGCAGGTCGGCGAGCGGGCTCTCGCGGCCATAGGCGGAGATCGAGCAGTAGACGAGGTGCGGGTGGCGGTCCCTCATCGCCTCCCAGTCGAGGCCGTGCTTCGCCATCACGCCCTTGCGGTAGTTCTCGACCAGTACGTCGCATTCCGCGGCCAGCTTGTGGATCAGCTCGCGGCCCTCGGGCGTCGAGATGTCGATGGCGACGCTCTTCTTGGTACGGTTCACGCCGAGATAGAAATGCGCCTCGCCGCCGGCCTCGGGCGGCTTCATGCCGCGCGTCTCGTCGCCGCCGTCGGGGTTCTCGACCTTGATGATCTCGGCACCGAGGTCGGCGAGGATCATCGTGCAGATCGGCCCCGCGAGGACCCGCGACAGGTCGAGCACGCGGATCCCGGCGAGCGGCATGGACGGATCGGACATGGCTGACGTTCCCTCGCGCGGTGTTTTGCCGGCAAGAATGTCACGGGGACGGGCCGCGGGGAAACCGGGTGGCGTTCGAAAGGTTGCCCGCCGCCCAACGGGGCGCGTCCATTCGCCCAACGGGCGCCTAGCGCTCGGTCAGCTTGAACTCGATGCGGCGGTTGCGGCGGTAGCTGATCTCATCGTCGCCCTGGTCGATGGGTTGGTATTCGCCGAAGGCGGCGGCGACGAGGCGGTTCGGGGGGATGCCCTCGTCGATCAGCTGCGTGACGACGGCGAGCGCGCGCGCCTGGGACAGCTCCCAGTTCGATGAGAAGCGCGAGCCGGGGTTGACCGGCACCCGGTCGGTGTGCCCGTCGACGCGCAGCACCCAATCGATGCCGTCGGGAATCTGGGCCATCAGGCCCTTCAGCGTGTCGGCGAGCTGGGCGATCTGTTGACGGCCCGCGTCGGCCAGGGTGGCCGAGCCGGAGGGGAACAGCACCTCCGACTGGAAGACGAAACGGTCGCCGACGATGCGGATGTCGGAGCGGTTGCCGACGACCTCGCGCAGGCGGCCGAAGAATTCGGAGCGGTAGCGCGCCAGTTCCTCGACCTTCGAGGCGAGGGCCCGGTTGAGGCGCGTGCCGAGGTCGACGATCTGCGCGTCCTTCGCCTTCGCGTCGGCTTCGGCGGCGCCGAGAGCGGCGTTGAGGCGGCCGATCTCCTCGCGCAGCGCGGCGATCTGGCGGCTCAACTGCTCCACCTCGCGACGCGAGGCGGTAGAGGATTCCTGTTCCTGGGCGAGCCGCGCGCCGGCTTGGCGCATCTTCTCGCGCTCGGCTTCCAGCTCGGCTTCGAGCTTCTCGCGCGCCTGCCGCACGGCGACGACGACCTCGTTCAGGCGCGCGATCTCGGCCAGCTGGGTGTCGAGGGTCGCGCGGTCCTCGGCGAGGCGCCGCGTCTGGTCGGCGGCCGACGACTTGGCGGCCTCGAGCTCCGCCCGCAGCCGCTCGAGTTCGGCCTGGGCCTTTTCGAGCGAGGTGCGCAGGGTCGCCTCGCGGCCCTGGACGTCGGTCAGCGTGGTGCGCAGGGTCTCCTGCTCGGACTGCGCCCGGGATAGTTCGCCGCGCAGCCGCTCCTGCTCGGCCTGGGACGTCTCCTTTGCCGCGCCGAGCGTGCGGGCGAGTTCGTCGCGCTCCGCCTGGAGGGCGGCAACGCGCGCCTCGAGCTCGCGCCGGACCTTGACCAGTTCGTCCTCCAGCGTGCGGCGCGCCGCGGTCAGGCCCTCGATCGACTCGCGCAGGCGGCGCAGGTCGTCGGTCTGGGTCGCGATCGTCTCCCGGTCGGCCTTGGTCGTCTGGCCGGCGTCGGCGAGGTCCGCCTGCTGGCGCTCGATGGTGGCCTTGTTGGCCTCCAGGGTGGCGAGGGCGCGCGCCAGATCGGCCTGGAGCCGGGTGACCTCTTCGCCGGCGGCGGCGCGTGCGGCCTGCTCTTTGGTCAGCGTCTCGCTGACCTGCGACGCGTCCTGCCGCGCGCTGGCAAGCTGCGTCTCCAGGTCGTCGCGGGTCTTGGTGAGGGCGGCGATCTGCGCCTGGAGCGCTTCGAGCTGCGCCACCTGGAGGGCGATTTTCTCGCGGTCGGCGTCGGCCGTGCGGGTCGCCTCGGCGAGTTGGGTGCGCAGGGCGTCGCCCGCGGCGGTGGCCGACTCCACCTGCGCCATGGCGGCGTTCAGCCGCTCCTGGAGCTCGTCGCGGGCGGCGGCGGTGGTCTGCACCTCCTGGGAGAGCTGTTGGACCGTCTGGCGGAACTCGTTGTTCGACTGGCGTTCCAGCGCCAGCATGTCGCTGAGCTCGGTGAGCTGCTTGTTCAGCCGGGCAAGCTGTTCGTCGCGTCCCGTGAGCGCCTCGCTGAGGAAGACCTGGGCGACGACGAAGACCATCAGCAGGAAGATGACGACCATCAACAGGCTGGCCAGGGCATCGACGAACCCGGGCCAGATGTCGAAAGCGGCGGCGCGCGAGCGCCCTCGGCGGGAGCCGATCATGCCTGCGGACTATCTCCGCTCGTCTTCGCGAACTGCAGCGATCGTCCGGGCGAGCAGCTTGATCTCGTTCCGGACGTCCTGGACGGCCTCGCTGCGGCCGGTGTTGATGTCCTCGATGAGCCGCGCGAGGTAGAGGTCGATGTTGCGGATGTGGGTGCGGCTGCTCTCGTCCATGCCCGACTGGGTCGCGGACTCGGCGAGGCGCCGGATGATCGGCTGCATCTCGATCTGCTGTTCGGCGATGCGGACCAGCAGCTGCTGTTCGGCGCGCATCTGGTCGGTCAGGTGCGTCAGCCGCTCGACCAGCGACTGCATGCTGCGGTTGGCCGACATGCGGCCCTCCTCGGCGCGGCCGACCGTCTTCTGCAGGCCTTCCAGGCTCTCGGCCGTCTGCTCCAGCAGCGCCTGGATGTAGGCGGGGACGGAATGGTCGCCGTCGAATGCGATGCTGCCCGAGGCGTGGCGGGTGATAGTCGACATCCACTCCTCCAACTCCTGGAAGAAGCGGTTCTGCGCCTGGGAGACCTGCAGGTCGAGGAAGCCGAGGACGAGCGCGCCGGCGAGACCGAACAGCGAGGAACTGAAGGCCGTGCCCATGCCGGAGAGCGGGCCGCGCAGGCCGACCTTCAGGTCCTCGAAGACACCGGGGTTGGCGCCACCGCCGGCGCGCAGGCCGCCGATGACGTCGCTGACCGCGCCGATGGTCTGGATCAGGCCCCAGAAGGTGCCGAGCAGGCCTAGGAAGATCAGCAGGCCGGTCAGGTAGCGGGCGATCTGGCCCGATTCGTCCAGGCGGGCGCTGACGCCGTCGAGAAGGGCGCGAGTCGACATGGCCGACAGGCGGACCGGACCCTCGCGCTCGGAAAATGCCGCCGCGACGGTCGCCAGAAGACGGGGCTGCGTCTGGACGGAGACCCCGGGCCGGCGCCGGCGGAACATCTCCATCCAGGCGATCTCGCTGTTCAGCATCCCGACCTGGCGGAACACGTAGATCACGCCGAAGAAGAAGACCGCGACGATGACGCCGTTGATGGCGGAATTCGCCATGAACGCCGTGGCCAGCTGCTGGTGGAAGGCGACCGCGATAGCGGCTACCAGCACCAGAAACAGGATCATCCGGATGAGATGGCGGGTCGGGCGGGTCATCCGACCGCGCCCCCGGTCAGGCAATGGCCCATAGGCCTCAAGACCTCATGACGACGAGATCGACCCGATCGCGCGGGTTCATCTGGGTCTTCCCGCCGAGCGCCTGGACGGCGATGCGGGTACTGCGGACGCCCTCTTCGATGAGGGCGGATCGCACCGACAGCGCCCGGTAGAGCGACAGCTGGCGCTTGTTGGCGTCGTCGGCCCCGTCGGCATAGGCCCGAACCTGGACACGCAGGGCGGGATCCTGGAGGAGGCGGCGAGCAACCTCTTCGACATCACCGTCGGCGGTGCGCGGCAGGTCGGCGCCGCCGGCGCCGAACACGATCGACGCGGCCGCGGGACCGTCGGCGGGCGGCGCCGTTTCGGCACCGCGCGGCGCGGCGACGCCAGCATCGGCCGAGGCGACTGCGCGCGACGGCGGGACGCCGCGGTCGGCGCGCAGGCCTGGCAGGAAGTCGGGCGGAAGCTCCAGATGTCCCTGGCCGGGTGCCGGCTCGACGGACGAAACCCGTCCGTCGGCGGATACGGGCCGGCGGGGAGGAGGCAGCAGCGGATAGTCCCGCGGAGCGGTGGCCGCGGCGGGTGGCGCTGCCGGTGTCGGCGCTGCCGCAACCGGCGCGGGCGCGGTCGGTGCCGCTGCCACTGGCGCTGCCATCACCGGTGCTGCCGGTGTCGGCGCTGCCGGTGTCGGCGCTGCCATCACCGGCGCTTCCGCGATGGGCGCGGGAAGCGGTGCGGCGGGTTCGCGCGGCGCCGGGGGCAGAGACGCGATCTCGCCCCGGCGCTGCGGCGGGGCGGGCTCGCCGGCACGGGCGAAGAGGTCGAGGTCGGCGGCCGGCGGTTCGGGCAGCGCCGCAACCGAGGGGGTGCGGACGGACGCCGAGCGCGTGGACGGGGTCTCTGTGGCCGGGGTCTCTCTGGCCGGGGCCTCTGCGGCCGGGGCCGGAAGGGCCAGCATCGGGGGCGGCGCCGGGAGGGCCGGGTAGCGGGCAGGGGCCGGCAGGGCGGCCATCTGCGGCCGGTCCGGCAGCACCGGCTGCGGCGTGGCGAGGGCCCGGTCGCGGTCGGGCTCGGGCGCCAGCATCTCCGTTGCGGCGGCCGACGTGCGGGCCGCGCCGCTCGCGGCGCCCAGCGCGGAGACCTCGGCCGGAGTGGAGGGCGCGGGGACAGCGGCCTCGGCTTCGGCTTCCGGCGTTGCCGATCGGGCGGCCGGGGCGGCGGGTTGTGGCGGCGACGTCCAGGTGATGCTCGACGGCTTCACCGGTGCGGGGCCGGACGGTACCGACGCGGACGGAGCCGCCTCGCGCGGCATCGGCTCGGTCGCTTCCGGAGGGGCGATCCGCGGGCCTGCCGACACCGAATCGACCGGAACGGCGGCGACCGGCGGCAGGTATGGGGCCGGTCGGCCGCGGGACCGCTCACTGCTCGCCGCTGCGAGCGATGCTTCCTCGTCGGCAGTGAGCGCGCGGCGCTGCGGTCCGGCCGGCGGCTGCGGGGCAGGCAAGGCAGGAGCGGCGATCCGGTCCGGCTCGGGGGCGCGGTCGTCCGCACGAGCATCTGCCTGCGGCGGCAGGAAGGTGCTCTCGCGAAGCGGCGCCCGCGTCGGGAGCGGCAACCGGGCACCGGCCGCTACGGGCGCGCCGGCCTCGCGGCCCATCAGGCTCTCGATCAGTCCGCCGCCGGGCGTGCGCTCGACGTCCGCAGACGGGACGCCCGGCATCGACGGGTGGTCCTCGCGGCCGGCCGGACCGAAGCCTCGATCGCGCAGGCTGCGATCGCCGAAGGTCGACCGGGCGCTGTCGTTTCCGCGCACCTCGGATCGTCCGGCAGCCCGGTCGGCGTGCCGCTTGTCGGCGCGACCGGCGTACCGGTCGGCGACGCTGACGATCCCCGGCGGGGCGTCGGGCAGGGGTGCGAGCGCCGCCGTTGCGGTGGCGGCCTCGGCCGGCGCGGCGGGCGGCTCCCAGGTTATGATCGGCGTGTCGGTGGGCGCCGCGGCGGCGGGTGCCGGGAGCCGGTGGCGGTCGGACGGCAGAAGCCCGACGGATGGCTCGTCCGCCGGTAGGGGGGCGGCGGGTATCGGCGCGGGCGGGAGCGATGCCGGCTCGGGGGCGGGCGCTGCCGCCAGCCGTTCTTCGGCCGCGGCCGCCTCGACCGCCGGTGCCTCGACCGCCGGTGCTTCGACCGCCGGTGCTTCGACCGCGGGCAGATCCGCCGGGGGCGGCGGGGCGTCGACGCGCGGGCTGGTCCAGTAGATCGTCGGGCGGGCGGCGATCGTCGGATCCGGAGGCAGTGCCGCGGTCTGCTGGTGCGGCGTCACGGGCGCCGGCGGCTGCCGGGTCGGCACGCCCACGCCGATGGTGGCGACCGGCAGCGGCGCCTCGGGCTCGGGCTCGGCGGGCCGCATCGGCGCCGGGTCGGCCGCGACCGTCCGGGGGCGCAGGTCATCGGCGAGACGGGCGGTATTCGTCTCGGTGCGGATCGGCGCGGGTGCCGGGGCCACCGAGACCGGCATCGGAGCCGGTGGGCGGGCGGGCGCCGGCGAGGCTTCCACCGTGGCGAGGACGGCGAGGTTCAGGGCACGCGCATCCTGCCCGCGGACACCGGTCTCCCGGATGTCCGATCCACTGCTTTCCGGCGTGCGGGGGGCAGCGGCGAACTGCGGGCGCGCCGGACCGCGTTCGTCCGACATCGGCGCCGGAAGCCGCTGGGGCGGAGAAAGCCTCTGGGGCGGCGGCTGGAGATCGGGACGGCGGGCCGGGATCGAAACCCGCAGCGGCGCGTCGGCTGCGACTTCGGCCAGCTGCGTCCGATTCAGTGCCGCGGTGTCTGCGTCGGTTCCGCCGGCAGGCGCCCGATAGGCCATGTCCTGGGCCGGGCGCGGGGTCGGCAGTGGCGGGCGCAGCACGATCCGCCCGGAAGAGGCGGCCGGCGGCGTCTGGGCGAGTTGCATCGGGCCGCGGCCGGCAGAGACCGAGGCGGACGGCGGCCGCAACGCGAGGTTGTTCCGCGCGGCGGGCGGCGCATAGCCGGACGTCGAGCCGGGCGGGCGGAGGCGGATGCGCGACGTGCCGTCGATGGCGCCGAGATCGACCTGGACGCTGCCGCCCGAAGGCAGGCCCGCGACCTGATCGTAGGCCCGGCTCGTGCCGCTGCCGCCGATGACGATGGTGCCGGGATGGCGCGCGGCGGCGCCGCCGATGACGATCGTCCGGTCGGCGGCACCGGCATCGGTGGCGAACAGCACGCATGCGACGGCAATCAGCGCGCCATGGGCGCAGCCGACGAGCATGCCGTCGCGAAGGTGTCGCAGAGATCCGTAGCTTGCCATCGGCCCGCTGTTGCCGCCAAACGTATGGTCGTCACCCAACCGAGTGCCGGACACCCTACATTTTCGCAACACCCGGAACAACTGGATTGGACGCGCCGGCCGCGGCGTCCCGCTATCGTCCGCCGATCAGATCGCGTAGCGGCGGCAGCAGGTGCTGGTTGCCGGCGACGACGCCGCCCGTGCCGATCATGTCCTGCCCGCCGGCGAGGTCGCTGACGAAGCCGCCCGCCTCCTTGATCAGGATCAGCCCGGCGGCGAGATCCCAGGGAGAGAGGTCCTCTTCCCAGAAGCCGTCGTAGCGGCCGGCCGCGACATAGGCGAGGTCGAGGGCGGCGGCACCCGTGCGGCGGATGCCGGCGACGGTGGCCATGACGCGCTGCAACTGTGGCAGATAGGCCGCATGGTCGCCGCGGCCGCGATGCGGGATACCGGTGGTGACGACGGCATCGGTGAGCCGGCGGCGGCCCGAAACGCGGATGCGCTCGTCGTTCAGGAAGGCGCCCTGGCCCTTGTCGGCCCAGAAGGTCTCGTCGCGGATCGGATCGTGAATGACGCCGGCGACGATCTCGCCGTCGCGCTCGATCGCGATCGAGATGGCGAAGTAGGGGATGCCGTGCAGGAAGTTCGTCGTGCCGTCGAGCGGATCGACGATCCAGCGCACGCCGGGCTCCGTCCCGGGGGACTCGCCGCTCTCTTCCATGAGGAAGCCGAAGGTCGGCCGCGCCTTGGCCAGTTCCTCGCGTATCACCCGCTCGGCCTTCGTGTCGGCGATGCTGACGAAGTTCGCCGGCCCCTTCTCGGAGACCTGCAGGCGCTCGACTTCGCCGAAGTCGCGGATCAGCCCACGCGCCGCCCTCTGGGCTGCGCGGACCATGACGTAGATGTGCGGGGACTGGCGGGCCATGATGCTGTTCGCCTGGCTAACGGTCAGTCTCTAACGGCGATCAATCTTTCGCCCGCTCGAGATAGGTACGCTCGGTCGGGTTCACGACGATGCGGGTACCGACCGCGATGTGCGGCGGGACCATGACGCGGACGCCGTTCGAGAGGATGGCGGGCTTGTAGGACGAGGAGGCGGTCTGGCCCTTCACGACGGGCTCGGCCTCCATCACCTCGAGGGTGACGGTGGACGGGAGCGTGATGCCGATCGGCGTTCCCTCGACGGTCGCGACCGTCACGGCCATGCCGTCCTGGAGGAAGTCCGCGTCGTCGCCGATCGTGTCGCGACCGATCATGAACTGCTCGTAGCTGGCATTGTCCATGAAGGTCAGATTGTCGCCGTCGGCGAACAGGAACTGGCACTCGCGATCCTCGGTCGTCAGCTTCTCGACCGTGTCTTGGGTCCGCCAGCGCTCGTTGGTCTTCGTGCCGGTGCGGACGTCGCGCATCTCGACCTGGATGAAGGCGCCGCCCTTGCCGGGCTGGATGAGCTGAATCTTCATGACGGCCCACTGGCGACCGTCGTGATCGATGACCATCCCGGGGCGGATCGTGTTCGCGTTGATCTTCATGATTTCGACCGGATGCGTTGGATGCGCGCAACCGGGCGCATCGCGAGGGCGCGGAACGTATCAGGTCGGGATCACGGAGGCAACGTCGGCAGGCGGAAGAGGCGCTATGCCTGGTGCGGCGCCGGTTCGGCCGACGCCGCGGGCCGCTCGGCCTCCGTGAGGTGGCCGCAGGTCGGGCATTTGAAGGCCAAACGCCCACCGGCGTCCGGCCACATGCGAATGGCCAGCACCGAATTGCAGCCGCCGCAGTTGAAACGGTGGGTTTCGTCAGTGCCGAGCAAGTCGAGAACCGGGGCATTCCAGGCGACGAACACCAGTCGCTGCCTGTCGAGCGGCTCGGATGTATGCCGCATCTCCGGAGTCCAATTCATGGCGACCTCAAACTACCCCTGATCCGCGCTCAGTATCGACGCATCTTGGTTTCCGCTTTACTAACGGCCGTTTCCCCTTTTAGTGCCCCAGCAAGATCGGTGCCGCTCACTTTTTCGCGATGGGCGCCGGCGGGTAGCCGTGAGGGGTGCCCGCAGGATCACGCACGATCCAGCTCTCGGGACCGTCGCAGGAACCGATATCGATGAGCGCTCCGTCGGTGGGCGCCAGATAGTCGGGCCCGATGGGCACCTTCCCGTGGCCACCCGGGATATCGAGGACGTAGGTCGGCTGGCAGAGGCCGGAGACGTCGCCGCGCAGCGCACGCATCAGTGCTTGGCCCTCCGCGATCGTGGTGCGGAAATGGGCGGTGCCCCGCGCGAGGTCGGCATGGTGCAGATAGTAGGGCTTGATCCGGTGGCGCACGAGCGTGCGCAGCAGCGCCGCCATGGTCTCGGCATCGTCGTTGACGCCGCGCAGCAGGACGCTCTGCGACAGCATCGGGATGCCGGCGCGGACGATCCGGCGGCACGCCATCGCGGCCGCCTCGCCAAACTCGTCCGCATGGTTGCAGTGCAGGACGACGTAGACCGCCTTTTCCGTGTCCAGTGCGGCGACCAGCCCGTCCGTCACCCGCTCCGGCGCGGCGACGGGCACGCGCGTGTGCAGGCGGATCACGCCGACATGGGGAATGGCGGTCAGCGCCGCGACGATCTCCGACAGCCGCCGGGGCGACAGCATGAGCGGGTCGCCGCCGGAGAGGATGACCTCCCCGATCCCGGCATCCGCCCGAATATAGTCGATGGCGGCGGCGAGCGCCGCCGGGGACAGCGTCTCCGATCCCGGACCGACGACCTCGCGGCGGAAGCAGAAGCGGCAGTAGACGGGGCAGACGTGGATCGGCTTCAGCAGCACGCGGTCGGGGTAGCGATGGACGATGCCCTCGACGGGGCTGTGAGCGTCGTCGCCGATCGGATCCGCCAGCTCCCCGGCGGCTTCCTCCAGTTCCTCGGGGGCCGGCACGAACTGGCGTGCGATCGGATCGAGCGGGTCGCCCGGGCGCATCGCCGCCAGCATCGTGGAGCTGACCCCCACGGCGAAGCTGCGGGAGACCGCCTCGAGCAGGCCGGCGGCATCGGGCGCGACCGCGCCCGCCTCGACGAGCGCGGCGACGGAACGCAGCGTGGCACCGGAACGCGGTATGACCGGGGGCGACTTGTGATCGAACGGCACGGCAGTCTCGCATCAACCCTGTCCGGCGGACTATGTGATGTCCCGCGGCGCGTTCCGCACCCTCCCCGGGACCACACCCTCCCTCGGACTACGGAGCCGGGATCGAAATGACGGCGAACAGCATGCCCTGGTGGCACCCCGACGGCTTCGCGGCGCGCCGCCCGCGCCTGGAGGCGCGCGCCGCCATGCTGGCCGCAATTCGCGACGGGTTCCGCCAGGACGGCTTTCTGGAGGTCGAGACGCCGGCCCTGCAGGTCTCGCCGGGCCTGGAGCCGCATCTTCGCGCCTTCCGCACCGCCATCGAGGACCCGTTCGGCGGCGCACCGCGCACCCTGCACCTGCACACCTCACCGGAGTTTGCGATGAAGAAGCTGCTGGTGGCAGGGGTGCCGCGGCTCTTCCAGTTCGCGCGGGTCTTCCGGAACGGCGAGCGCTCCGCCACCCATCATCCGGAGTTCACGATGCTGGAGTGGTACCGCGCCGAACCCGACTGGCGGGTGCTGGTCGACGACTGCCGCCGGATCCTCGGTGCCGCATGGGAGGCGGTTCCGGCCGCGCTCCGCGGCAAAGGCGGCTTCGCATGGCGGGAAGCCGTCGCGGATCCGCTCGCCGACTGGGAAATGCTGAGCGTCGCCGAAGCCTTCGACCGGCATGCCGGCGTCGACATCGTGCCGCTGCTCGGCGATGCGGCGGCTTTCGCCGCGGCGGCGCGTGCCATCGGCGTCGCGGCGCAGCCGCACGACCGGTGGGACGACGTCTTCTTCCGCATCTTCCTGGACCGGATCGAGCCGCGGCTCGGAATCGGGGCGCCGACGGTGCTGTACGCCTATCCGGCGGAGATGGCCGCGCTGTCGAGGCTCGATCCCGCCGATCCGCGTTTCGCGCAGCGGTTCGAGGTGTATGTCTGCGGCCTGGAACTGGCGAACGCCTTCGCCGAACTGACCGATGCCGCCGAGCAGCGGCGGCGTTTCGAGGCCGACATGGACCTCAAGCAGGCGCTCTACGGCGAACGCTACCCGATCGACGAGGATTTCCTGGCGGCGCTGTCGCACGGGATGCCGGCGAGCGTCGGGATCGCGCTTGGGTTCGACCGCCTGGCGATGCTGGCGACTGGTGCCGCGAGCATCGAACAGGTGCTTTGGGCGCCGGTCGCCTGAGCTTCGGGAGGCCGGGGGGTCAGCGCGCCGGCGGCGGCGCGGACGTGCCGCGTTCGATGATCGGCGCCGGATCCGCTGTCCCGGCCGCATTGCGGTCGGCGCGCTCCTCATCGAACTGCCTCAGCTCCTGCTGATATTCCGGGCGGTCGCGATAGCCGGCGCCGAGGTCCTGGCGCTGCCGGCGCTGGAACTCCAGGAACTCCTCGTCGCGGCGATCGAAGCGCTTGTCGTCCCAGATGCGATAATCCTGTCCGCCGCCGGTGACGCGCGGATCCGCGTCGAGCATCCAGGACGGGTAGTATTCGACGCCGGGACGCCCGTTCAGGCTCTGCGCCACCGCCGGCGGCGCCGACGCGAGCCAGTACAGCGCCAGCATCCCGGCGGTGCCGATGACCATGGCTCCCACCATGACGGTTTCGGCCGCCCGTCCGGCCCCACACTTGCGATAGACGGTCATCACTCGATCCTCGGACAGGCTGCCACGGCTTCGATCGACACGGTAACCGCGATGGGCGCGTGACGCAGCCCCGATGTTGAGGAAGGCGCCGCCCTGCGCGTGCGCGGCGTCACAACGCCGACCGACAGAATCTTGATATGGGGAACAAATGTGGCGTGACCCAGTTGTTCCGGGAGAACTTGCAGTCGTTCGACGCGTCGCAAGGCGAAATCGACGAGAACAGAGTATCGGAATTCCTGAAATGCCGCGTGACCCGAGTGCCGCCGACCATAGTCCCAAGATCCTCGTCGTGGAAGACGAGGCGCTCATTGCGCTCGAAACGCTCGGGCATTTGGAAGACTGGGGCTACAGGATCGCAGGAACCGCGGGCACGGCGAAAGCAGCGCTGGACATCGCGCTGTCGCAGGGACCCGACCTCGCATTGGTGGACATCAACCTGCGCCACGGGGACGACGGGATATCCGTCGCGCGTATGCTGAAGGAGAGGTTCGGGGCGGGGATCGTCTTCGTGACGGGCTTCAGCGACGAGGGCACGAAACGCAGGATGGCCACCGTCGGTCCCATCGCCTGTCTCTTCAAGCCCTACGAGCCGCGGGCGCTGCGCGAGATCCTGTCGGCCGCAGCGTAGGCGACGTCCCGGAGACCCGCGAAGAGCCGCCGGGACGTCAGTAGCGATCAGTTGACCGTCAGCACGCCGCGACGGTTCTGCGACCAGGCCTGCTCGGACGAACCGAGGACGGCCGGGCGCTCCTTGCCGTAGCTGATCGTCCGCAGGCGGCCCGAGGCAATGCCCTGCGCCGACAGATAGTCGCGGATCGAGTTGGCGCGCCGCTCGCCGAGGGCGAGGTTGTATTCGCGCGTGCCGCGCTCGTCGGCGTGGCCTTCGATCGTTGCGGACACGTTCGGGTACTTGCGGAGCCAGCCGGCCCACGCCTCGGCCCGCGCACGGCCTTCGGAATCGAGGCTGTGCTGATCGGTGCCGAAGAACAGGCGGTCGCCGATGGTCTGGGCCAGTTCTTCCTGCGAGCCGGGGCGGTACTGGCCGACGGCCGTCGACGTGCCGCGCGACTGCGTCGGCGCGGTCATGCCCGCACCGGTCGACGTCGTCGGCTGCGTCTCCTGGGAGGTTCCGCAGGCGGTGAGCAGGAGTAGGCCAGAGAAGGCGGCAACGAGTCTGCGCTGCATCATGTTACTCCCAAAGTCGAAGGCGGGACCCAGCGCCTAAGGGTCCCGCCCAAGTTTCGTCGGTTGTGTGGTTGCTCGTCTGCGGATCTGCGTTCGTGACGGTCGGTCGAACGCGCATTACCCCTGCAAGTCGGACAGGCGAGCCTATAGCCTGTTTCCACGTGCAAGAAAAGGGTCACGGCGGCAGCGGCGACCAGGCCGGATCCGAGGCATCCGTCCCGGTGGGGACTTCGCGCAACACGTTGCCGGTGATGTCGACGCGATAGAGCCGCGAACCGCCGCCACCGCCGCGCGAGTCGGAGGCGTAGCTCCGGAAGAACATCAGCAGGCGGCCGTTCGGCGCCCAGGTCGGACCCTCCTCCTGGAAGGATTCGCTGAGCAGGCGCTCTCCCGAACCGTCGGGGCGCATCACGCCGATATAGAAGCGGCCCCCCTGCATCTTGGTGAAGGCGATGAGGTCTCCGCGCGGCGACCACACCGGCGTGGCATAGCGGCCCTCGCCGTAGCTGATGCGGCGCACGTTGCCGCCGGTCGCGTCCATCACGTAGATCTGCTGGCTGCCGCCGCGATCGGAGTTAAATGTGATCTGCTTGCCGTCGGGCGAGTAGGACGGCGAGGTGTCGATCGCCGAATGCTCGGTGAGGCGCCGGATCTGCCGGGTCCGCAGGTCCATCGAATAGACGTCGGCGTTGCCGTCCCGCGACAGGCTGAGGATGACCGCGTCGCCGTCGGGCGAAAAGCGCGGGGCGAAGGTCATGCCGGTGAAACGACCCAGCACCTCGCGCTGTCCGGTGTCGATGTTCAACATGTGGACGCGCGGGCCCGCCTCGTCGTAGGCGAGGTAGGTGATCTCCTGCGCGGTCGGCGAGAATCGCGGCGTCAGCACGAGATTGTCGCCGCTGGTCAGGAAACGCTGGTTCGCGCCGTCCTGATCCATGATCGCCAGGCGCTTGACGCGGCGTTGCGGCGGGCCGCTCTCGGCGACATAGACGATGCGCGTATCGAAATAGCCCTGCTCGCCGGTGATCCGCTTGTAGATGGCGTCGGCGATGATGTGGGCGACGCGGCGCCAGTTCTGCGGCTGGGTGTGGTAGGCGAAGCCGGCCATCTGCTGTTCGCCATAGACGTCCCAGAGGCGGAACTCGACGCGCAGGCGCCCGTCGGGCTGGCGCGTCACCGAGCCGTGGACCATCGCCTGGGCGTTGACGGCGCGCCAGTCGGCGAAACGCGGGCCGGCGGCGAGGGTTTCAGGTGCCTGTATGAAGGCGCGCGGGTCGATCGGCGCGAAGAGGCCCGAACCCTCCAGGTCGGAGGTCACCACCTGGGCCACGTCGCGGCCGACGCCGGCTTCGCCGCCTGCCTCGGCGCCGAAGGGCACGATGGCTATGGGCATCGGCTCGACCTGGCCGCGGGTGATGTCCAGGCGCAGTTCGGCGGCGGCGGGCGCCGCGGCGGCGAAGACGAGCATCAGGGCGAGCCCCGCCCGGCCGAGGGCCCGGCCGAGGGTGCCCGTGCGGCGCGGCGCGCCGGTCTCGATGAGAGCGGTGTTCATCAGCCGAGAAGATCCTTCGGGTTGAAGGTGAGGGTCATCTCTTTCCACGACGAATATTTGTCCGGCGGCACGTTGAGCGGACTGCAGCGCTGGACTGCCCGGACCGCGCTCTCCGCGGCCGCCCGGTAGAATGGGTCGGACATCCGCGGCGACGGGGCGGCACGGACATCCCGGACGCTGCCGTCCTGGTTCAGGCTAACGCGCACCTCGACGATAAGATCCTGTCCGTCGCGCGCGCCCGCCGGCACGTTCCAGCAGCGCTCGATCTGGCGCCGGAGCGCATCCTCCTCGCTCATCGTCAGCTCGCCGGCGAAGCGTGTGGAACTTGGCCGCGCCGAGGCGGTCGACTGCCGCTGCGGCGCCGCGGCCGACGGCGCCAGATCCTTCACCGTCTTGGCGAGGTCGGCGAAATCGTCCTTCTTCGGCGGTGCGGGCTTCGGCGGCTCCTTGGCGGGTGGACGCTGCGGCTCCGGCTTGCGCACGTCGCGCAGGGCCTTCTGGATGTCTGCCAGTTCGTCCCGCTTGGGCTCCGGCTTCGGCTGGGGCTTCGGCTTCTCGGCCACTTTCGGCGGCGTGGGCTTCGGCTCCGGCTTTGGCGGCTCGGGCTCCTTCTTCGTCTGCACCGGCGGCTTCGGGGGCTCGGGCTTCGGCTCCGGTTTGGGTTCCGGCTTCGGAGCGGGCTTCGGCGGCTCGGGCTTCGGCAGCGGCGGTTCCGGCTTGGGAGGCGGCGGCGGCGGCGGCGGCGGTTCGGGCCTCGGGGGCACCTGCGCCACCTGGCGCGGCGGTTCCGGCTTCGGCGGCGGCGGCGTTTCGGCCTTGGGCGGTTCGGGCTTCGGTTCCGGCTTGGGCGGCTCGGCCTTGGGCGGCTCGCGGCGCGCGGCCGGCGGGCTCGCCGGCTTCGCGGGCGCGTCGTCGGCCTCGGACGGGTCGGTCTGGGGCATGCTCGTGCGGTCCGAGATCCGGACGAGCGACACGGCGATGGGGGCGGCGGACATGTCCCGCGGCGTGTGGAACAGCGGCACGCCGACGAGCGCCAGCAGCAGGACCGCGGCGTGCAGCGCTACCGACCATACGATCGCCCGCCGCATCGGCTAACGTCCTCTCGGGCGGGGTGTCGGCGTCGGCGCCGTAGCGTCCTGCGGGAACTCGGCGACCAGCGAGACGCGCGCGAAGCCGGCGCTGTTGAGCGCGCCCATCACCGCCATGACGCGCCCATAGTCGATGCCCTTGTCGCCGCGGACGTAAATGTCCGTGTCCGCCTTGGCACCGCGGATGGCGACGAGGCGCGGGCCGAGATCGGAGAGCTCAACCGGCGTCTCCTGGACGAAGACCTGGCCGCGGGCGTCGATCGAGACGACCAGCGGCTCCTTCGGGTCGGACAGCTGGTTGGCCTGGGTCTGCGGCAGGTCGACCGGCACGCCGACCGTGAGGAGCGGGGCCGTCACCATGAAGATGATCAGCAGCACGAGCATCACGTCGACGAACGGGGTCACGTTGATCTCGGCCATCGGCCGGTGGCCACGCCGTCCGCGCGGCCGGTCGCCCGGAACCTGGATCGGACCCGCCACGTCAGGCCGCCTCTTCGAGCTGCCGCGAGAGGATCGCGCCGAACTCGCTCGAGAAGGCGTCGAGGCGCGCGCCGTACTTGTTGATGTCGCTGGAAATCTTGTTGTAGGCGAGGACGGCCGGAATGGCCGCCACGAGGCCCAGCGCCGTCGCGAACAGCGCCTCGGCGATGCCCGGCGCCACGACCGCGAGATTGGTGGATTTGGTGCCGGCGATCGCCGCGAAGCTGTTCATGATGCCCCAGACCGTGCCGAACAGGCCGATGAATGGCGCCGTCGAACCGACCGACGCCAGGAACGTCATGTAGCGCTCGATCTGGACCAATTCGCGGCCGACCGTCACCGCCATCACGCGTTCGATGCGCTGCTGCAGCCCGCCGCGGGAGTCGACGACGCCGGGGCGTCCCGCCGAACGGCGCCACTCGCGCATGCCGGCGGCGAAGACGGCGCTCATCGGGTCCTGCGGGCGCTTGCCGACCTCCTCGTAGAGATCGTCGAGCGGGCCGCCGGACCAGAAGCTGTCCTCGAACGCGTCGGCCTGGGCCTTGAGGCGGCGCAGGCGGCGCACCTTGTCGATGATGATCGCCCAGCACCAGATCGATGCGAGGACGAGCAGCAGCATCACGGTCTTGACGATCGGGTCAGCCTGGAGAAACAGGCCCCACGGGGTGAGGTCATGCGGCATCGCGCTCGCGCCGGCCGCCACCGAATCGACGATCCTGTTCTCCATCTACCTACAATCCGCTCCGCTCCGCCGGATGGCGCCGACGGTCGCAATGGTCAGGTTGAACGTTCCGTGAGCGCGACAAGTGCCGTCCGAATCGGCCGCGGCAGCCGCGCCGGCCGCCCGTCCGCGCCGATGGCGGCCAGGAGGATCTCGATCCGAGCGATGTCGGTGCCGTCGCGCCGCACGGTCTGTTCGGCCAGCAGGCTCGCCGCCCGCACGTCGAGCATCCGCGAATGCACCTCCACCGCGTCGTCGAGGCGCGCCGGCGCGATATAGTCGACGGTGCATCGGCGCGCAACGAAGGCCAGCCCGTAATGCGACATGGTCAGTTCGTCGTCGCCGCCGGACACCAGCCGCATCATCTCGGTCCGCGCCCGCTCGGCGAACCGCAGATAGTTGGCATGATAGACGATCCCGCCGGCATCGGTGTCCTCGTAGTAGATCCGGACGGGCAGGACATGCACCTTTCCGGCCACACGGCCGGTCGGCGGATGCTGCGCCGCCGGCGCTTCCTGTGGCGGCGCGCTCACGGCTCGTCCCCGGTGCCGAACAGTTCGGCCTGGCGGCCGGTGCCCTCGGGCATCGGCAGGCCGAGATAGCCGTAGCCCGATGGCGACAGCATGCGGCCGCGCGGCGTGCGCTGGACCAGCGCCTGCTGGATCAGGAAGGGCTCGATGACTTCCTCCAGTACGTCGCGCTGCTCGGCGAGGGTGGCGGCGAGGGCCTCGACGCCGACGGGACCGCCGAGATAGTGGGTCGCCAGGCATTGCAGGTAGCGCCGGTCCATCGCGTCGAGGCCGCGGTCGTCCACCTCCAGCCGCAGCAGCGCCGCGTCGGCCACGGCGCGGTCGATCTCGCTGCGCTCGGCCATCGCGGCGAAGTCGCGGACGCGGCGCAGCAGGCGGCCGGCGACGCGCGGCGTGCCGCGGGCGCGACGGGCGATCTCGCGGGCGCCGTCGCGGGTGAGCGCCATGCCGAGCATCCGCGCGCCGCGCGCGACGATGCCGGTCAGTTCCTCCACCGTGTAGAACTGCAGACGCAGCGGAATCCCGAAACGCTCGCGCAGCGGCGTCGTGACGAGGCCGGCGCGCGTCGTAGCCGCAACGAGCGTGAAGGGCGGGAGGTCGATGCGGATGGCGCGCGCCGCCGGCCCCTCGCCGATGATCAGGTCGAGCTGGAAGTCCTCCATCGCGGGATAGAGCACCTCCTCTACGGCGGGACTGAGGCGGTGTATCTCGTCGATGAACAGGACGTCGCGCGGCTGCAGGTTCGTCAGCAGCGCCGCGAGGTCGCCGGCGCGCAGGATCACCGGCCCGGAGGTGGCGCGGAAGCCGACGCCCAGTTCCCGGGCGACAATCTGCGCCAGCGTCGTCTTGCCCAGGCCGGGCGGGCCGACGAGCAGGACATGGTCGAGCGCCTCGGCGCGGCCGCGGGCGGCGCCGATGAAGATCTTCAGGTTGTCGCGGACGAGTTCCTGGCCGACGAACTCGTCGAGCGTCTGGGGCCGAAGGGCCGCATCGGCGGTGTCGCCGGGGGCGAGGTTGCCGTCGACCGGGCGGGTATCGATGTCGTCGCTCAACCGGCCAACTCCCGCAGGCCGGCTTTCACCAGCGCCTCGACCGTGGCGCCGTCGCCGATCGACTGCGACGCGCGCGCCACGGCGCCGAACGCTTCGACGCGGGCGAAGCCGAGGTTGACCAGTGCGGAGACGGCATCCTCGCTGGCGGGCGGCGGCGTCGCCGGCCGCACCTTGGTGCCGGTCGGCCGGGCCACCGGCGCCGCTATGGCGCCCACCCTGTCGCGCAGTTCGGAGACGATGCGGCCGGCGAGCTTCGGTCCGACCCCGTCCGCCATCGTCAGGCGCTTCTTGTCCTCGGCGGCGATGGCGAGGGTGAGTTCGTCCGGGGAGAGCACGGTCAGGATCGCCTGCGCCACGCGGCCGCCGACGCCCTGGACGGTCGTCAGCAGGCGGAACCAGTCGCGCTCGGTGCCGTCCCAGAAGCCGTAGAGGGTGATCTCGCCTTCGCGGAAGCGCGTCTCGACCAGGAGGCTGACCGGGCCGGCGGAGGACTGCAGGCGCCCCAGCGTGCGGCCGGAGCAGTGGACGAGCCAGCCGACGCCGGCACAGTCAATGACCGCCCAGTCCTCGCCGGCGGAGTCGAAGCTGCCGGTCAGCTTGCCGATCATCGGCCCGCCTGCACGACCGCGAAGTCCTGCCAACGGCGCGTGGTGCCGCCGTGATGCGCGTGGCAGATGGCGACCGCCAGGGCGTCCGCCGCATCGGCCCCCGCCGGCACGATTCCGGGCAGCAGGCGGCCGACCATCATCTCGACCTGGTGCTTCTCGGCGCTGCCGGTGCCGACGAGGGCCTTCTTCACGAACTTCGCCGCATATTCCGCGACGGGCAGGTTCGCCGTGGCCGGTGCGAGCAGGGCGATGCCGCGGGCCAATCCCAGCTTCAGCGTGGAGGAGGGGTTCTTGTTGACGAAGGTCTCCTCGACCGCGGCCTCGTCGGGAGCATGCCGCTCGATCACCGCCATCAGGCCGTCGAACAGCTGGCGCAGGCGCTCCGCCGTCGGCAGGGTCGGATCCGAGCGCACCACGCCGTCGGCGACGTGCCGAAGGCGGTTGCCCACCGACTCGATCACGCCCCAGCCGGTGTTCTGCAGCCCCGGGTCGACGCCGAGTATGCGCATGCACCAGACCCCCGTTTGCCGTTCCGTCCGCGATGTCGGCTCCCCGCTCCGTCGGTCAGCTCGCCAGCCGCTGCATCGTCTCTTCCGAGATGTCGAAGTTCGCCACGACGGACTGGACGTCGTCGTTGTCGTCGAGCATCTCGAGAAGCTTGAACAGCGTCTCCGCCGTTTCGTCCGCGACGGGAACGGTGGTCTGCGGCCGCCAGACGAGCTTGGCGCTCTCGGGCGAGCCGAACTTCTGTTCCAGGGCGTCGGCGACCTGGTGCAAGTCCTCGACCGCGGTCGTGATCTCGTGGCCGTCCTCGGAGGAGACGACGTCCTGGGCCCCCGCCTCCAGGGCCGCCTCGAAGATGTCGTCCGCACCGGCGGCCGCCGCCGGGTAGGCGATGGCGCCGACCCGGTCGAACATGAAGGCGACCGAGTTGGTCTCGCCCAGCGCACCGCCGAATCGGCTGAAGGCCGAACGGACTTCGGCGGCGGTGCGGTTGCGGTTGTCGGTCAGCGCCTCGACGATCACGGCCACGCCCGACGGGCCGTAGCCCTCGTAGCGGACCTCGGAATAGTCGGCCGCGTCGCCGTCGGCGCCGGAGGCCTTCTTGATCGCCCGGTCGATCCGGTCGCGCGGCATGTTCGCCTGCTTCGCGGCGGCGATGGCCGCGCGCAGGCGCGGGTTGCCGGCGGGATCCGGCGCACCCTGACGCGCCGCCACCTCGATCTCGCGACCGAGCCGGGTGAAGATCTTGGCGCGCTTCGCATCCTGCGCGCCCTTGCGGTGCATAATGTTCTTGAACTGTGAGTGACCGGCCATGATCGTCCCGGTGATTTCGATTGCTGGCGAATTCTACCGCATGTAGTGGCCGGTGCGCCCCTTTTCACAGAGTCTAGCACGACCGGTGTGGCGGAATTCCGGCGACAAGTAGCGGTTCGCGCGTTGCTTCTCAAGCCGGCGCTTCGTGCGCGGCGACAATGACGGCGAGATCGACGGGCGTGGCGACGCCGGCGACGGTGCGGCCGGGGCGGATCTCGCAGGGCGATCGGGGGGCGTAACCCTGGCGGAGGGCTTCGGCATGCGCCGCCGCGGTCGCCAGGGCGCGGGTCCCTTCGGTCTTGTTCGCCTGCTCGATCTTGGCGGCGAGATTCACGGCGTCGCCGATGACCGTGTACTCCAGTCGCGACTGATCGCCGACGGCGCCGAAGATGATGGTCCCGTGCGCCGCGCCGGCATGGATGACGAGCGCCGGCCGGCCTGCGGCGGCGCGCTCGTCGTTCCAGGCGTCGGCGGCGCGCATGGCCGCATCCATGGCACGCATGGCGTCGGCGGCGTGGGTCGCGCTGGGCCGGGAGGCGCCGAAGGTCGACATGATGCCGTCTCCCAGGAACTTGTCGATGCTCCCCCCGTGCGCCTGCAGCACCGGAACGAGCCGCGCCTGATAGTCGGCGAGGAGGCGCATCACGTCCGACGGCGGCATCGTGGCGGCGAGAGAGGTGAAGCCGCGCACGTCGAAGAACACCATGGTCGCCTCGCGCAGCTCGCCGTGGCCGGCGCGGGCGGTCCGTTCGGCGCCCCGGATCCGACCCACCACCTCGGGCGCGAAGAAGCGGGAGAGGTCGCGTGCCGCGGTTTCCTCGGCAACGGCACGCTCGAGGATGTGCCGGGCGCGCCTGATCGCGAGCGCCAGAATGCCGGCCACCATGAGGATCGACACGATCTTGTCGAACTCGGCGCCGAGCAGGATGACGTTGGCGGTCATGTAGTGGACGTAGTCGCGGGTGATCGCTTCCGGCGCGCGCAGGATCGCGTAGGCCACCATCCCGACCCAGCCGAGGGCGGCGAGGCCGCCCGCCAGGAGGACGTAGAGCGCCTGGAACCGGAGCGCGCGCAGGGCGATGAAGATGAAGAGGTACAGGACCGTCGGCACCTTCAGATAGAAGGCCGCCGGCTGCATGTACTGGATGTGGAAGCTCCAGATCAGGGCGAGCAGCAGGGCCACGTCGACCGCCACGGAGAGCGCCAGGAACCAGGGGGCCAGCCGCGTTCGATAGGCCGTCGCCAGCCGGAGCAGGGTGAATCCGGCATAGGCGCCGAGCACCCACGGGACCGGGCGGAAGGGCGCATCCGGCGCGAAGGTCTTCGGCGAGATGAAGTAGAGGAGGCCGAAAGCTGCGACGACGCCGAACTGCACCCAGCCGATCAGGATCTCGCTCCGATCCTGTTCCGCCTGGATTGCCGCCTGGACGCGGGCCGGCAACCGGTGCCGAGGCCGGCCCGGCGGCGCGCGGAAGCGAAGCGGTCTGAGCTTCGTCATGGTCCCCAGGCTAGCCGTTTCCGCCGCACCGAGGGCTCATTTTCGCGTGACGGCATTCACCGGCGGCAAAGCTGCACGCGGCTTTCACCGCCGCCGCAGCCAAAGGCTCGTTTCCCAGGCCCCGTCGGGCAGCGGCAGGCGCGCCAGGATAGAGCGGTCGATCCGCGCGGCGAGGCGCGTCGCGGTCCAGCGGCTGGCGAACAGCAGTTCGAAGGCGCCATGCGCCAGCAGCGGGCCGATCGCGTTCTGCTCGTTATAGCCGCGCCATCCCCAGGCTGCAGGATAGCCGTCGGGCAGGAAGACGTCGTGCACGTGCAGCAGGGCGCCGGTGGGGAGACGGGGGACGACGCGGTTCAGAAGCAGGTCGACGTCGCTGCCGGCCACGAGAAGGTGGCTGGAATCGACGAACAGCACGTCGCGTGCGCCGAACCGGAAGATCTCGTCAGCGCCGTCGAGTGCCTGCTGCAGCGTACCGCGCCGTAGGTCCAGCCCCAGGCCGTCGATCGCGGCGCGCGGCGCGGGGTCGATGGCGACGATCTGCGTGTGCAGGCCGGCGTCTGCGACGGCACGGGCCATGAATCGGGTGGAATGGCCGCTCCCTACCTCCACGATCCGCTCGGGTAGGTGGCGGCGGATCAGTGCATAGGCGGCCGCCGCATCGAGTCGCGGAAACCAGTCCTGGTCCCACCGGGGCGCGGGTGGCGGCGCGACGCCGATCGCGGTCAGCGCCGCGGCGTGTGCGTCGATCTCGTCGAGCAGGCCGAGGAACGCCGGCTCCGCCGCCCGGAACAGCGACTCCAGTTCGGGATAGTGCTGCGGCGGAACGGTCGACGCTGCATAGCGGTAGGGGAGGAAGAAGCCGCGCGGCCGGCGGCCGAGGAGCGTGGCCAGCCCGAATCGCAGCGTGCGCAGCCGCGCTCGCGCGCCGTCGCCCGTCACAGTTTCGGGCCCGTCACAGTTTCGGGCCCGTCACAGTTTCGGGCCCGTCACAGTTTCGGGCCCGTCACAGTTTCGGGCCCGTCACAGTTTTCAGGGCCTTCACAGCTTCAGGACCATGCCCTCGCGCGCGACCAGCGAGCCGGGCCGCATCGCTTCCATCTCCGCCGCGAGCGCGTCGAGCGCCTCGTCGGTGCGCTCCGGGTCGTGGTGGAACGTCACCAGCTTCCCCACCCCGGCGGCATTGCAGAGTCGCACGCCCTCCTGCCAGGTGGAATGGCCCCAGCCGGCATAGCGCTCGTGCTCGGCGTCGGTGAAGGTCGCGTCGTAGATGACGATGTCCGCGCCGCGGATCAGGTCGAGGATCTCGGCGTTCGGCTTGCCTGGCACGTGGTTGGTGTCCGTGACATAGCAGGCCGACCGGCCGCCGAATTCGACGCGGTAGCCGGTGGCACCATCGGGATGGTCGAGCGGCGCGGTCCGCACCGTGATCCCCGGCCGCGGGGTGAGGGTCTCCCCGGCGCCGAAGTCGCAATAGTCGATCTGCGCCTTGAATATCTCGACGGGGACGGGGAAGAGCGGCGAGCGCATCATCAGCCGCAGCACGTCGCACACGTTCGACCCGTGCGGCATGAGGTGCCCGGCCCACACGCGGAAGCGCGACTTCGCATCGAAGGCGGGCGCGAAGAATGGGATGCCGATGATGTGGTCGAAATGCGTGTGGGTCAGGAACAGGTCGCCGTCGAGCGGACCCTCCGCCGCGAGTGCCTTGCCGTGCGGCCGCAACCCCGTGCCGCCGTCGAAGGTCAGCACGTGGGAGCCGCAGCGCATCTCGACGCACGCGGTATTCCCGCCGTAGCGTGCCGTCTCGGGACCGGGGCAGGCGATGCTTCCGCGCACACCCCAGAATCGCACGAGGAACTCCGAACCGTCGGTCAAGCGAACCCCATCAAGTCGTGCCGCCCTACCTGCTTAGCGGGCGACAGCTATACAACGCATTAAAAATGGGCACGATGTCGAGGGGGAAAGATCACAACATGGTGCGTGCACGAACTGATTGGACGGGTGTGGCATTCGGCGTCTGGCTGGGCGTCCTTGCCGCCTATCATCAGTTCAAGGTTCCTGCCGCAATGCCGCTGCTGCTGGAACGGTTCCAATACGACCATGTGCTGGCGGGCGGCTTCATGTCGGTCTATGCGGTCGCGGGCCTGTTGTTCTCGCTGCGGATCGGCCGTTCGATGCAGCGCCACGGCTCGGGCCGCTATCTCGCTGCCGCCTTTCTGCTGTTCGGCGCCGGCAGCTTCGCGATGCTGCTCTGGCCGGAGAACGGCTGGCTCGTGCTGGCCGGGCGTACGCTCGAGGGCGTCGGCTTCATCGTGCTGGCGATCCTGTGCTCGCTCTACGCCAATCTCAGCGTCGGCGCCCGACACCTGGCGCTCGCTGCCGCCCTGGTCGCCACCTGGATTCCCCTGGGGCAGCTGCTCGCCAGCCTGAGCGCGCCGGTCTTCCTCGCGCGCGGCCTGTGGGAGCCGCTGTGGTGGCTGGGCATCGCGCTCACCGGTGCGACGGCGGCGTGGGCCCTGGCCCTCGGCCGGACACGCCGGAGCCTGTTCGGGCCGGGGCCGCAGACCGGCGGCGCCGAGGCCGCGCCACCCTCGCCGCGCGAGACGCGCTGCCTGCGTCTCGCCGCGGCCACCTTCATGCTCTGGTCGGCGGAAATGTTCGCCTTCCTGACGTGGATGCCGCAGTTCCTGGTCGACGAGGAGGGACTGGCCCCGGCGGTGGCGGTGCTGGTCTATGCGGTGCCGCTGCTGGTGCTGGTCGGCGGCAATTTCGCCGGGGGATCGGCGCTGCGGCGCGGCGTGCCGTTGCCGACGCTGCTCTTCGTCGTCCTGCTCGTGCAGGCGCTGTTCTGGCTGTGGGTGCCCTTCGCCGGGAATGGGCCGGGATCGATGGCAGTCCTGCTCGTCTACGCCTTCGTCGCCGGGGTCACGCCCACCTGCCTGTTCGGCGCGCCCGCGGCGATCCTGGGCACGGCGCGGGCGGGTGGCGGCGCCTTCGGTCTGCTGCACATGGGGCGGTCGCTGGGCGTGCTGGTCGGGCCCGTGCTGATGGCGGAGGCGTTCAAGCAGCTGGGCTCGTGGAGCGCGACGGCGCCGCTGTTCGCGCTGATCGGACTGGCGGGGACGGCGACGGCCGTGGCGCTGGCACTGCAACTGCGGGCACAACCCGCCGCTGCGGCGCGTCAGGGCAGCAGCTTGTAGCCGCCCTGCTCGGTGACCAGCATCTCGGCGCGGGCGGGATCGCGCTCGATCTTCTGGCGCAGGCGGTAGACGTGCGTCTCCAGCGTGTGGGTCGTGACCTCGGGATGATAGCCCCAGACCTCGTGCAGCAGCGTCTCGCGCGGCACGACGCGGCGTCCCGCGCGGTAGAGATATTTCAGGATCGCCGCCTCCTTCTCGGTCAGGCGGATCTTCGCGCCGTTCTCGCCGCGTGACAGCGTCTTGGCGCTCGGCCGGAAGCTGTACGGGCCGATGGCGAAGACGGCGTCTTCGCTCTGCTCGTGCTGGCGCAGATGGGCGCGCAGCCGGGCGAGCAGGATGTTCATGCGAAACGGCTTCGTGATGTAGTCGTTCGCGCCGGCATCGAGGCCGAGGATGGTATCGGCGTCGCCCGCGGCGCCGGTCAGCATCAGTACGGGCGCGGTGACGCCGCTTCGGCGCATCACCCGGCAGACCTCGCGACCGTCCATGTCCGGCAGGCCGACGTCGAGGAGGATCGCATCGAAATGATCGCTCCGCACGGCCGCCAGGGCGTCCGCTCCCGTCGGGACTTGGACGGTGATGAACTCCTCGTGCAGCTGCAACTGCTCGGCGAGGGACGCACGTAGCGCGTCGTCGTCGTCCACGAGGAGGATCTTTCTGCTGGTACTCATCCGCGTCTCCGGACCCGAATGGTGCCGCCCGACACGGAGCGGAACACCCATAACCTATATCATGCGAGCGGGCAGGTAACGGTGCATGCGCGCAAGCTTATTGATACGAAGCGCGGCTTCGCTCGGATCATAAACGACGCAAATGCGGCATAGGTCACGCAGCGGCTGGCCGTTGTACCGGATGCCGTATTATGCTCCATCTGAGCATATGCGCCCGACCGGGCGCCCTCGGGGAGATTCACATGTTGCGCATCCTGGCCGCCTGCGGTGCGGCGATGGCCACGCTGGCGCTGGTCGTTCCGGCCGCCGTTCCCGTTGCCATGGCGGCTGATCCGATCCGCATCGGCGACATGAACAGCTACACCAGCCTGCCGGCCTTCTCGATCCCCTATCGCAAGGGGTGGCAACTCGCCGTGGAGGAGATCAACGCCGCCGGCGGCGTGCTCGGACGGCCGATGGAGGTCGTCTCGCGCGACGACGGCGGCAAGCCGGCGGACGCGGTGACGGTGGCCAACGAACTGGTGTCGCGCGAGCGGGTCGAGGTGCTGGCCGGCACGCTGCTGAGCCATGTCGGCCTCGCGGTCGCTGACTTCGCCAACCAGCGCCGGATCGTCTTCATCGCCGCCGAGCCGTTGACCGACGCGCTCGCCTGGTCGAAGGGCAATCCCTACACCTTCCGCCTGCGGCCCGGCACCTATGTGCAGGCGGCGATGCTGGCCGAACAGGCGGCGAAGCTGCCGGCGAAGCGCTGGGCGACGGTGGCGCCGAACTACGAGTACGGCAAGTCGGCGGTCGAGGCCTTCAAGGCGCTGCTCAAGGAGCGCCGGCCGGACGTCGAGTTCATCGGCGAGCAGTGGCCGGCGCTGTTCAAGATCGACGCCGGGGCCACGACCCAGGCGCTGGCGCGGCTGGAGCCGGACGCGATCTTCAACGTCCTGTTCGGCAGCGACTTGGCGCAGTTCGTCCGCGAGGGCCAGACGCGCGGCCTGTTCGAGGGCCGCCCGGTCGCCAGCGTCCTGTCCGGCGAACCGGAATGGATCGACCCGCTGAAGGACGAGGCGCCGAAGGGCTGGATCGTCACGGGCTATCCCTGGTACGCCCTCGAGACGCCGGAGCACCAGGTGTTCCGCAAGGCCTACATGGACAAGTTCGACGACTATCCGCGGCTCGGCTCGGTGGTCGGCTACGCGACCTTGAAGCTGATCGCCAAGGCGGTCGAGAAGGCCGGCGGTACCGACCCCGAAAAGCTCGCCGCCGCGCTGCGGGGGCTCGAACTCGACACGCCGCTCGGCCCGATCGAGATGCGTGCCGCCGACCAGCAGAGCACGATGGGTACCTTCGTCGGCACGCTGACGGTCGGCGACGGCATGCCGCGGATGGTCGACTGGCAGTATCACGACGGCAAGGAATACCTGCCGTCCGAGGAAGAAGCGAAGAAGCTCCGCCCCGACAGCTGAAGACGGAGCCTCAGATATCCTGTTGCAGATTTGCGAAACTGTCGGGAGCCGTGGCGAATGTGATTTGCCGCCGGTCCGCCGCAGAGCAATCTCTACCTCATGCAAACGCCCCAAGCCGCAGACTTCCGCGCGCTGAAACTGGCCACCGGCCCGTATCAGCGCGCATCCACCCTGCGCAGCATAGGCCAGCTCGCAACCTCGTTCGGGCCGTTCGTCGCGATCTGCGCATTCCTCTATGCGATGCCGGACCTGCCGCTCTGGGTCGCGGCGCCGCTGTGGGGCGTCGCGGCGGCCTTCGTTGTACGGATCTTCATCATCCAGCATGATTGCGGCCACGGCTCCTTCTTCGCCTCGGCGCGCGCCAACCGGCTGACCGGTGCGGTGTGCAGCCTCGTCACCTTCACGCCCTATGCGGCCTGGCGGCGGCAGCATGCGGGGCACCACGCCAACTGGAACAATCTCGACCGGCGGACCAGCGGCGCCGACATCTACTCCGACTGCCTGACCGTGACCGAGTACCGCGCGCTGTCGCGCATGGAACGGTTCAAGTATCGGCTGCTGCGCCATCCGGCGGTGTCGCTGCTGCTGATTCCGCCGCTCGTCTTCCTGCTGCTCTACCGGGTGCCGTTCGACACGCCGAAGGCGTGGCGCAAGGAGCGGCGCAGCGTCTATCTGACGGACCTCGCGGTGGCGGCTCTGATCCTCGTTCTGGGATTCTTCCTCGGTTTCGAGCGCGTGCTCATGGTTCAGCTGCCGATCATCTGCATCGCCGCGGTCATCGGCGTGTGGCTGTTCTCCGTCCAGCATCGCTTCGAGCACACGCTGTGGGCGCGGGCGACGGACTGGTCCTACGGCGAAGCCTCGATCGCCGGCAGCTCGCATCTCCGGCTGCCGCGCCTGCTGCGCTGGCTGACGGGCAATATCGGGCTGCACCACGTGCATCATCTGAACCCGCGCATTCCGAACTATCGCCTGCAGGAATGCCACGACACGCTGGCGGACCTGCAGCGCGCGCCGGAGCTGAGCTTCTGGGAGGCGGTCGCCGGCTCGCGCTACGCGCTGTGGGACGAGGACCTGAAGCGGATGGTCTCGTTCCGGGCGGCGGGGCGGCCGATCTCGCCCTGAGACTTCGGGGCGGAATGCCGCTTACTTGCCGCGATCGACCTCGCTTGCCGCGATCGACCTCGGCGAGATCGAACTGGGCCACGTCGTAGGCGCCGAGCGACCTCCAGTTCATCCAGGCGAGGTGCGGATGGCGCGTGAGTTCCAGGTCGTGCCGCACCCGCGCCGTCAGCGCCGCGAGCCCCGTCGTCCCATCCATCTTCCTCCATCCGGTAGACCAGCCGCCGGACACGCGGCATCTTCCGTGCCAGAGATCGGGAGCGTGCGAGCATAGCCCGGAACGGCGGATGGAAAGATGCGCAAGATCGGCGTGATCGGCAGGCTGAGCTAGGTGTCGACGGCGGACTATTACCGCCGGCTGAACCTGATGACGCAGGAGCGCCTCGGCTGTACCGAGATCCCGCTCCTCGTCCGTCCCGGCGACACGGACCTGCCGACCTTCTCGACGACCGAGATCCACTGCCGGGCGGCCGTAGAGATGGCGCTGGCATCGGGAGCGTGACGGAGCGGCCCCACTGCGTTCCGCTCGGGGTCTGCCCGTCGGATTGCCTTGCTGCCGCCGCAGGGCGCGGTTAGCGTCCGAGGATCGTCTCCCGCAAGGAACAGGATATGCGAACGGCTTCTGCTCTGACGGTTGCGCTGCTGGCGCTGGCGGGGTGCAGCAGCGCGCCGCCCAAGGCGCTGACGCCCACACCGACCGGCATCAGCTACATATACGAGGGCGACCAGCTGGAGACGGCGACCGATGCCGCCACGCGCCACTGCGCCTCCCAGGGACGGGCGGCGCAGCTTCGGCATGTGGGCAAGCAGGACGGGCAGCACGTTGCCGTGTTCAGCTGCGACTGACGGCGGTCGTCGGCGGCCGCCTGGAGATCAGGCGCCTGCCACCGGCGCCGGTTTTGCTGGTGAACCGCTGAACATGTCGAGTGCCACCACTTCGCGGACGGTGTCCAGGTCGAGGCGGTGTGCCGCGATCAGGTCCGCCGTGTCGGCGATGACGGCGTCTACGTCCTTCATGAGCGCGAGGCGCTTGTAGAGGTCGGGGATGTGCAGCCCCATGCTCTCGCCGATCAGCTCCATGAAGTTCAGGAGCTCGAATTCCACCTGGGGCTGGAACTGAACGAGCTCGCGGTGGCAGCCGTGGAAGATCGAGGCGAAGGTCGTGACGCCGGCGGCGGCGGCGGCCTCGAACTCGCGACGGCGGAGATCGGCCTTGAACGCGGGCAGGATCGACAGGTGGCTCGCCTGGGTGCTGACCACGGGCACGTCGAGGTCGACCACCTCGAGCTCCGGAATGGCGCCGAGCAGTGTCTTCACCGCGGCGGTCACCCGTGGCAGGGCGGCACGTTCCTGCAGCGCGACCCGCTTGCGCACCGGATGCTTCAGGAGCGGACGCAGGTCGTCGAGGCGATCGGCGAAGAACTCGGTGATCGGGCTGAGGTCGAACGGCGTCGCGCCATATGAGTCCTTGTAGGCGGGCAGCGCCACTTCGCCGATCTGGATCTGGCAGCTCGGGCACCAGGACACGACCTTCGACGCGCCGGGGCGGCTGAGGCGTTCGATCGTGTTGTAGCCGACACGACCGGCCGTCTTGCCGTCGCCCTGTTTGAACTGCTGGATGCCGCAGCAGGTCGGCACGCCGCCCATCACCTCGTAACTGACCTTCAGGGCATCGAGCGTGTCGAGGACGAGCAGCGCGATGTGCGGGGTCTTGATGACATTGCAGCCCGTGTAGAAGACAATGTCGGGCGGCGTGGCGGAATATTCTCCGGCCGGCTTTACCGGCGGATTGATCTTCTCGATCACCTCGGGCGCCAGCTGCAGACGCGAGATAACCCGCGTGCTGCGGCTCATGGTGCCGAAGAACGCGTGCGCGTCGCGTCGGACGACCGCCTCGCCCTGCTTTGCCCGCGAGGCGATGCGCGCCATGTTGACCAGCAGGCGCGGGTTCACGCCATAGTCGC
Source organism: Constrictibacter sp. MBR-5 (assembly GCF_040549485.1). Classification (NCBI taxonomy): domain Bacteria; kingdom Pseudomonadati; phylum Pseudomonadota; class Alphaproteobacteria; order Rhodospirillales; family Allostellaceae; genus Constrictibacter; species Constrictibacter sp. MBR-5. The sequence goes on along the minus strand of NZ_JBEPTK010000008.1, from coordinate 166,409 downwards.
AGGCCGTCATGCAGCGGCCGCTGTTGGTGCAGACCTGTGCCCAGCGTTCCGCGTCGGGCGTCCCTTCGCCCCCGGCCAGGAGGTCGAGCATCCCCTCCACGATCGCCGGCCCGTCGGCCGGGTTCAGCCCTGCCGGTTCGACCATCGGACAGGCCTCGACACATTTTCCGCATCGCGTGCAGGCGTCGGACATGCTCGCGATCTGGCCGTTGACGGCGTCCAGGAATGCCGTGCCGGGTGAGTCCGTCATGCTGGTCTCCGCCGTGATCGCGGTTGCCTTTGCACAAGACTATCGCAATGCGGCAGGCGGTCCAGGCCTTGGCGTCAGGAGCGCTCGCCGACGGTGTCCGCCACATAGGCGCCGCGGCGGCCCAGCGCCTCCTCCGGCGGGTCGGTGGTGTCGCGGACCGTCTGATGCTCCATCTCGGCGTTCAACTCGGCGCCGATCAGCACGATGTAGGCGGTGAGGTAGAACCACATCAGCAGGATCACCACGGCACCGAGCGTGCCGTAGGTTTCGTTGTAGCTGCCGAAATTGCTGACGTACCAGGAGAAGCCGGCCGAGGCGGCGAGCCAGGTCGCGGTGGCGAGCACGGAGCCCCAGCTGACCCAGCGCCACCGGGGGCGGCTGCGGCAGGGGGCGTAGCGATAGAAGGCAGCCAACGCGACCATGACGAGGACGGCGAGTGCCGGCCAGCGCAGGAAGCCCACCACGGCCTCTGCCGTCGCGCCCAGGCCGACGAAGGCGAATACGGTGGGAAGCACGACGATCGCGCCCAGGCTGACCAGCAGGAAGAGGATCGCACCAACCGTCAGGGCGAGCGCCACGACGTTGTACCAGAGGAAGCTGCGCCTCTCGGTCTCGTCGTAGGCGAGGGTCAGCCCGGCCATCAATGCCTTGACCGCGCTCGCCGCACTCCAGATCGCGAAGCCGAGCGTGAGCGCGGCGCCGAAGCCGAGGGCCGTGCTGGAACTCTCCGCGACGGCGCGCACTTGGCCCTCGACGATGCTCTGCGCTTCGCCGGGCATCACCGATCCGAGTGCGATCAGATGCTGCTCGATGGTCCCGACGTCGGCCACCATGCCATAGATCGAGACGGTGGCGGCGATCGCAGGGAAGAGCGAGAGCAGGCAATAGAAGGCGACGCCGGCCGCGAGCACCCAGAGATTGTCGTCGAAAGTCTCGTTGTAGACGCGCATGACCACGTCCCGCCAGCCGCGTGCGCTGATCTGGCTGGGCGCATCGGCCCGGCGTCCGCGCCCTGTCTCGTGCGCTGCTGCAGGCAGAGCGTCGCCGTCCTGCGGGCGGTCGTGGCGGCCACCGCGGCTCGCCGCGAAGACGTAGGTGCTCCCGGCGAGGAGCAGCAGTTTGGCGATCGTCCCGATAGTCACTGGCGGATCCGGCTGGTCTATGTCCTCGCGGCGCAACGCCGGGGACGGGCAGCCGGTTCCGCCGCCATCGCCTTGCGAAGGATCGAGGGTGCTGCAACTCTGCATCGTCGAGGCACGCGGACGGAGCGGAGGATGAGCGGCGACGACGCGGAATCCGACGGAGGCGAGGGACTGGCGTCGGCGATCGAGGCGCTGGTGCCGCCGCTGCTGGATGCACTGGATGCGCTCCGCTTCGCGGCGCGGCATCTCCATCCGCTGCATCTCGCGTCCGTTGCGGCAGCTGTTGCGCGGACGGACGCCCCCGTGCGCGATGCTCTCGCGGGACTGCATGCCCCGCGCTGGCCGGCGCGGCTGCACTGGCTGCGTACTGGCCTGGAGCGTGCGGCGGGCGCGACTGTCCGCGGGCTTGAGGGGCTGCGTGTCGCGGGCGAGACGGGTGATACCGGGTCGGCGTGGCGAAGCCTGCGCTACTACGCCGAAGCCTGCGACGCGCTCTGGCCGCTCGTTCGCGTCTCCCCGGTCGTGAGTCGGTTCTTCCTCGACGATGCCGGCCGTGGCGACGAGGCGTTGCTCGACCGGATCGATGGAGCGGAGGCGACAGGCGGCGGTGCCGAGGTCCTGCACGTCGACAATGTCCGCGGCACGCGCGGCGGCTATTCTCTGTTCCTGCCGGCCGTGGCGGACGGTGCGGCGCCGGCGCCGTTGGTGGTGGCGCTGCACGGCGGCCGGGGGCACGGCAGCGTCTTCCTGTGGAACTGGCTGCCGGCCGCGCGGGCGGCGGGGTGCATCCTCGTCGCGCCGACAGCGACCGGCGCCACCTGGGCGCTGCAGGGGGCGGACGCGGACACGCCGAACCTGCTGCGCATCCTCGGCGAGGTCCGCGTCCGCCGGCCGTTCGATGGGCGCCGCGTGCTGCTGACCGGCATGAGCGACGGCGGCACCTTCTGCTGGGTGACCGGGTTGCAGGGCGGGACGCCGTTCACGCACCTGGCGCCCTTCTCCGCCAGCTTCCATCCGCTGCTGGTCGAGTTCGCCGATGCGCAGCGCCTGCGTGGGTTGCCGGTGCATATCGTGCACGGGGCGCAGGACTGGATGTTTCCGCCGGAGGTGGCGCACGGTGCCGCCGAGGCGCTCCGCCGCGCCGGCGCCGACGTCGTGCATCGCGAGATCGCCGACCTGCCGCACTGTTTCGCGACGGATCAGACCGGACCGGTCCTGCGCTGGTTCCTCGGTGGGGCCGTCTCGGCCCGATAATCAGTCGGTCGGCGGGTTCCGCCGCATCCCCTTGACCGTCGCGCGCTTCGCCTTGCCCTCGAGCCGTCGCTTCTTCGAGCCGAGTGTCGGGCGGGTCGGCCGGCGCGGCGTCGGCGGGATCGCGGCGCGCCGGATGAGGTCGAAGAGGCGCTCCCGGGCATCGTCGCGGTTACGTTCGAGGCTGCGGAAGCGCTGGGCGCCGATGATCAGCACGCCGTCCTGGGTAAGCCGCTGGCCTGCCAGCCGTTCCAGGCGCGCCCGGACTGCTTCGGGCAGGTTGGGCGAGCGGCGCACGTCGAAGCGCAACTGTACCGCCGTCGACACCTTGTTCACGTTCTGCCCACCTGGGCCCGAGGCGCGGACGAACGCCTCTTCAATTTCGGCGTCGTCGATCACGATGCCGTGGCCGACCATTATCATCGCCATTCCGCTCCCGCCGCACGTCCTGTCTGCAGATAGGTGTGCATGCGCTGAGAGGCGGTCCATAATGAAGTTAGCGCATCGCGGAGCACATACGATAAAAGCGCGCCCTCGTGGGACGCTGCCGCATTGGGCAGGCCCGCCGTCTCTGCACGCGGCGTCACTTCAGGAACGGATCGACTGATGCGTATTGCGATGATCGGCACCGGCTATGTCGGGCTCGTCTCCGGTGCATGCTTCTCGGATTTCGGGCATGGCGTCGTCTGCGTCGACAAGGACGAAGGCAAGATCGCGCGGCTGAAGCAGGGGAAGATGCCGATCTATGAGCCGGGGCTGGACGTGCTGGTCGGCAGCAACGTCGAAGCCGGGCGCCTCTCGTTCACGACCGATCTCGTCGAGGGCATCGCCGGCGCGGATGCGATCTTCATCGCCGTCGGCACGCCGACGCGCCGCGGCGACGGCTTCGCCGATCTGACCTATGTCTATGCCGCCGCGGCCGAGATCGCCGACGCGCTCGACGGCTACACGGTCGTCGTCAACAAGTCGACGGTGCCGGTCGGCACGGGCGCCGAGGTCGAACGCATCATCCGCGAGCGCCGGCCGGACGCAGCCTTCGACGTCGCCTCCAACCCCGAGTTCCTGCGCGAAGGTGCCGCGATCGACGATTTTAAGCGGCCGGACCGCGTCGTCGTCGGCACCAGCTCGCCGCGCGCCGTGGAGGTGATGCGCGAGCTCTACAGGCCGCTCAGCCTGAACGAGGTGCCGATGGTCTTCACCTCGCGCGAGACGGCGGAGCTGACGAAGTACGCCGCCAACGCGTTCCTCGCGACCAAGATCACCTTCATCAACGAGGTCGCTGACATCTGCGAGAAGGTCGGCGCCGACGTGCAGCAGGTGGCGCGCGGCATCGGCCTCGACGGTCGCATCGGCGCCAAGTTCCTGCATGCCGGTCCCGGCTATGGCGGCTCGTGCTTCCCGAAGGACACGATGGCGCTGGTCCACACGGCGCGCGAGGCCGGAGCGCCCTTCACCATCGTCCAGGCGGTGGTCGACGCGAATGCGGCGCGCAAGCAGGCGATGGCGGACCGCATTATTGCCGCCTGCAACGGCGTGCAGGGTGCGAGGATCTCTGTGCTCGGCCTCGCCTTCAAGCCGAACACCGACGACATGCGCGACGCGCCCAGCCTGGACATCCTGCCGCGCCTGATCGAGGCGGGCGCCACCATCGCCGCCTTCGACCCGGAGAGCATGGACGAGGCGCGCAAGCATTTCGGCGACACGATCACCTATTGCGACGACGCCTACGCCACGATGGCCGGCGCCGACGCGGTCGTGATCCTGACCGAGTGGAACGAGTTCCGCGCCCTCGACCTGAAGCGCATCGGCGGCTTGGTGAAGCGGCGCATCATGGTCGACCTGCGCAACGTCTACCAGCCGTCGGAGCTCATCCCGCATGGTTTCGCCTACCACTCGATCGGCCGCGCGTCCGTCGCCCCCTGAGAGCGCCTCCGCCTGCCGGTTGACCGGTCCGGCCCAGTCGCCGAGACTTCGCCCGCGCCGCCACGACGGTGCGGGAAACGGGCCGGGACAGCAGCATGCCGATCGACAAGTGGGTGACCTCCGCCGCCGCCGCGGTGGCGGGCGTCGGGGACGGGGCCACCGTCCTCATCTCCGGCTTCGGCGGCGCGGGCTTCGCCAACGTGCTGATCCGCGCGCTGCGCGAGGCCGGGCCGAAGGGCCTCACCCTGGTGGTCAACTCGGCGACGCACCCCTACTCGCTGACCCACGAGCTGATCGAGGATGGCCTGGTCGCCAAGGTCATCGTCAGCGCCGCGCGCGGCCGCGGCAAGGAGCCGTCGGCCTTCGAGACGCTCTGGATCGAAGGCAAGATCGAGCTTGAATGCCTGCCCCAGGGCACCTTCGCCGAGCGCATCCGCGCCGGCGGCGCCGGCATCCCCGCCTTCTATACGCCGGTGGGCTTCGGCACCGAGCTCGCGGCCGGCAAGGAGGTGCGCCGATTCGGCGACTGGGACTGCGTGCTGGAGCAGGCGATCACCGGCGACCTCGCGCTGATCCGCGCCGACACGGCCGACAGCTTCGGCAACCTCACCTTCCGCCACGCCCAGGCGAATTTCGGCCCCGCGATGGCGACGGCGGCCCGGCTCGCCGTGGCAGAGGTCCGCGAGACCGTCGACGAACCGATCGCGCCCGAGCGTGTCCAGCTCTCCGGCGTCTATGTCGACCGTATCCTCGCCGTGGGAGACGCCCGATGAGCCGCCCGATGAAGCCCCTGGGCCGCGAGCAGATGGCGTGGCGCGCGGCGCAGGACCTGCCCGACGGCGGGCTGGTCAATCTCGGCCTCGGCATCCCCGTGCTGGCCGCCGACTATCTTCCCGCCGGCCGCGAGGTGATCTTCCAGTCCGAGAACGGCGTCATCGGCGTCGGCCCGCTGGCGGCCCCCGAGGCGGCGGACCCCGACTTGGTCGACGCCGGCAGCCGCCGCATCACGCTCAGCCGCGGCGCCACCATCGTCGATAGCGCGGCCTCCTTCGCGATGATCCGCGGCGGCCACATCGACGTGACCATCCTGGGCGCCTTCGAGGTGGCCGAGAACGGCGACCTCGCCAACTGGGACATGCGCCTCGCGGGCAAGGGCCCGCTGGTCGGTGGCGCCATGGACCTCGCCGTCGGCGCCAAGGCCGTCTGGGTCATCATGGAGCACAACACCCGCAGCGGCGGTTCGCGCCTGCTGACCCGCTGCACCCTGCCGCTGACGGCGGTCGCGTGCGTCAAGCGGGTCTACACCGACATCGCCGTGGTCGACGTGACGCCGGAAGGCTTCGTCGTGCGCGAGATCCTGGAGGGCATGACCGCCGAGGAGCTCCAGGCGCGGACGGAGGCCAAGCTGGCCATCGCCCCCGACTGCCGGCCGCTGCGCGCCCCGTAACGAGGAGTCGCCGCGCCGGCGGAGCCGACGCGGCGACGAGATCCGCGGCGACGCCCGGACGGGCGCGCTGCGGCGCGGCGGCGACAAGGGGGGGATGGCCGCCGCCGTGTCGGTGTCAGCGCTCGTAGCGCTGGTACTGGTTCTCGTCGTAGGCCGGCATATCGCGCAGGCCGTCCTCCGACTTCTGCGACATCAGGATCATGTTGTCGTCGCCCATCCGCAGCTCGCTGAAGGGAACGACCACGTCCTTGTCGCCGATGCCGAGGAAGCCGCCGACCGAGATCACGGCGAACAGCGCATCGCCGTCGCGGCTCATCACGATGTCCTCGACGTCGCCGACCTCGTTGCCGCGCAGGTTCACGATGTCACGGCCGAGGATCTGATCCGCACGCATGCGGTTCATCTCGATCGGCTTCCCGTCAGCCCAGGTCCGGTCGGTGTCCACCACGGCGACGCCCACCACCGGCTGGCCGCGGTCGCCGGCGTTCTGGGCGCGCTCCACCGGCGTGCCGCGCTCGCGGTCCGGGTTGATCCGGTTCACGTCGGCGCCGGCTTGGCGGTCGACGTTCACCTTCGGATCGGCCTGCTCGACCTTCACCTTCGGGTCGGCCTGGTCGACCTGCACCTTCGGCTTCGCCTGATCGATCTCGACCTTCGGCTTGGCCTGCTCGACCATCACCCGGGGCTGAGCCTGCTCGACCCGCACCTTCGGCTCGGCCTGCTGCACGCTCACCTTCGGCTGCGGCTGGGTCACCTCGACCTTCGGCTGGGCCTGCTGGACCGTCACCTCCGGCTGCGGCTGGGTCACGTTCACCGTCGGGCGCTTCTGGTCGACCGTGACGGTCGGCTGCGCCTGCTCGACCTGGACCGTCGGGCGCTTCTGGTCGACGGTGACCGTCGGCTGCGACTGCTGCACGGTCACCTGCGGCCGGCGCTGCTCGACCATCACCTGGGTCCGCTCGAGCCGGTCGCCCTCGGTGAACTCGGCCTCGCTGATCCGCTGGTTGCGGTCGCGGTCGAGGTCGGTGAAGGTCTGCTGCATGCGGTTCTGGCCGCCCTGGGCGGAGAAGCAGCGCATGTATTCGTCGCGGCTGATCTCGTCGTCGTTGTCGCGGTTCAGCGCGGCGAAGATGTCGCGCTTGTTCGCCGCCAGCTCCTGCGGCCCGATCGAGCCGTCCTTGTCGTCGTCGAAGCGCGACAGCTGCTGCCAGCAGGCGTTCTGCATCGTCCGGCCCTTGGCCGCCTGGTTCTGCTGGGCGGCGGCCGGCAGGGCGAAGGCGCCGATGACGAGCGCAATGGCCGTGGTTCCAAAGATCCTGGTCATGAAAATCCTCTCTCGGTTCGGGAAAGCGGTCCGCCGGCATTCACAAGCGCGTGCCGCCGTGTTTCGCCAACCAACAGGGGCAGGATCGAAAGGTTCCGGGAAAATGGCCAAATCTGGTCCTAATAGAGGCGGAAGAACGTCCGCGCGTTGTTGTTGATGAAGCTGAAGATGCAGTGACGGCCGACGCTATCCAATTGATCGGGGGCGGCTTCTGCAGTTCATCCCGACCGCACCCGGGGGCGCCTCCTTTCTGCGCCGCACCATTCGGAGGGGCTCGCTCCCCCTCCCGCACTTTCCCGGACGCGGCGCGCCAGCGCCGCGCGCCGGGACCCGGGGGGCGCTACGGGCGCTGCGTGCGGAGAGGTTTTCCGGGCGGCGCCTGGGTCCCGGCGCTCCGCTTCGCTGCGGCCGGGAAGGTGGGAGAGAGGAGCGGCCCGTCACCCCGGCCGCTCCCACGCCGGGTCCCAGCCGTAGAGGTCGGACTGTCCGCCGCGGACGAGCGGGTCGGGGTGGCGGGCCCAGGAGGGGGCGGCGGGGTTGAGGGCGATGGGCGGGGCGATGCTGCGGAGGTAGGCGAGTTCGGCTTCGAGGTCGTCCGGCTCGGGTTCGACCTCGTCGATGGAAGGTTCCCTTTCCTTCCCTTCCATTCCCTTTCGTTGGTTTTCATGGGGCGCCGGCCCCGCCGGCCCCATCCGCTCCAGGTCGGTGAAGGGCGTGAACTCGTCCAGCGGCCGGCCCTCGAAACCCTCGTAGACGTGGGGGACGATCACCGGCTCCGGCTTCTCCGCCGGCTCGGGCACCAGGCCGCGGCGCCATTCGGCGAGCCAGCCCTCGGCCTCGGCTGCGGCGTGGCCGGGCCAGCGCGGGTCGATGCCGTCGAGGAGCGGGTCGGAGCCGGCGAAGCCGCCGCAGGGGCTCGCCGCGTGCCTGTCCGGGATCAGGCCGGTGGCCTTCGCCTCGATCTCGATGCAGCGGACGGCGGTGCGGTAGTCGCCCTTGGCGGTGGCGAGCTTCGCGAGTGCCCGGAGCCGGTCGACCATCTCGGCGATGCCGGTCTGGCGGGCGATCTCGCGGCGGACGCGGAGGTCCTCGACGCGGCGGCGGATGTGCGGGCGGTCGAGCATGACGCTCGCCTGCTTGGCGGCACTGTCGGGGGCGTAGCCGGCCCAGCGCGCGGCGGCGGCGCCGCTGGCACCGCGGGCGACGTGCCGGCAGAAGATTTCCTGGCGGTCGGTGAGGGGCGGGGGTGAGGCTTCGGGCATAGCGGGTCTCCCAGGGGGGAGGCGCCATCATGCGCTTATAGTCCTAGGAATGCAAGTTCCATCCGTGCTTCCCCGGCCGCAGGGGCGCAGCCCCGGAGAGCCGGGGCCCACTGCGACGGCGCTGTCGCGGGCCGGTCCAGGCGGAGGGGTGGACTCCGGCTCTCCGCGCTGCGCGCTACGGCCGGGGAAGCAAAAGAGGGTGCCGCGGCGGCCTGAGCGCTTGCCCTGGGCTGCTTCGGCGCTGCGCGCCTCGCAGTGACGGAGGAATGGGGCGCTACGCGCCCCGCCGAGACGGAATCAAAGGGGGTGCTGCGCGCCTCGCAGGAGCGGAAGGAAGGGGCGTGCTGCCCGCGGCATGCGCGCTGTCATCGAGGGGGGTTCCCTGTTATGAAGGGCGATCTTCACAATCCGGCGGGGCGCGGTGGCATGACAATCGAAACGAGCGGAATTTCGTCTGCCCTTCCGGTGGACGGCGAGGCTGCCGTGGCGCCGAAGGCCGTGTGGACGACGCCGATGCTCACCTCCATGCCGGTCAGCATGAGCGAAGTCGGCGGCATCGCCGGCCCCGACAGCGCCGACACCCTCTCCTGACACGGGCCGCTCTCCTGAAGCGAAGGGGGCGCACGACCCGCGGATGATCGCCTGGCAGCCGGCCAAGGCCGAGCGGCTCGCCGATCCCGCCCTGGCGGTGCGGCTTCTCGAACGCGCCGTGGCGGCGGCGCCCGGTAATGCGGTCCTGCACGCCAAGCTCGGCAACTGCCATCTCGACCGGTTCGATTTCGGCAATGCCGCAGCGGCGTTCGAGGCGGCGTTGCGGCTCGACCCGGCGTCGGCCGAGGTGCGGGTGCGGCTCGCCCGCTGCTGGAACCGAGTGGGGCGTCATGCGGACGTGCTGGCGCTTCTCGCCGACGCGCCGGCCCCCGAAGCCCTCACGCCGGAAGGGCTCGCGGCCGACCTGTCCTGCCAGCAGGGCGTCGCGGCGCGGGCGCTCGGCCGGATGGCCGAGGCCGAGGCCGCCTTCCGGCGGACGCTGGCGCGCGACCCGCACCATCGCACCGCCTGTTTCGAGCTCGGCAAGCTGCTGCGCGAGGGCGGTCGCCGCGCCGACCTGGACGCGCTCCTTGCGGACCTGTGGGAGCGGGGCGTGCGCCATGCGCAGCTGCTGCTGGACCGCGGGCGGGCGGCGGCATTCGCCGGGGATGCGGAGCTGGCGCGGCGCCTGCTGTTCGATCCGGCGCGGGTGGATGCCACGACCATCGCGCCGCCCGAAGCGTTCGGCGACCTCGCCGCCTTCAACGCGGCGGTGGCGGCCGACCTGACCGGCAACCGGCACGCCATCACCGACGTGCCGACCGACGAACTGGCGATGCGCGGCGCGGCACGTGTGCACCACCTGATGAACGGCGACCGGCCGGACCTGCTGCGCGCGCTGCTGGCGGCGATCCAGGCGGCGGTCGACCGGCATATGGCGGCGCTGGTGGCGGCGGCGGCTCCGGACGAGGAGCCCGACCCGTGGCTGGCGGCGCGGCCGGCGCGCGCCCGGCTGGCGCCCTGGGGGCTGATCCAGAAGAGCGGCGATTATGAGGACTGGCACACCCATCGCGGCGGCTGGCTGAGCGGCGTCTATTATATCCAGGTGCCGGAGCCGTTCAGCACGGCGGGCGACGGCGCCGGCTGTATCGAGTTCGGGCCGCCGCCGTCCCTCGTGGCGACCGGTGAGCCGCCGGGCGCGCCGCTGCGCATCGCGCCGCGCGAGGGCCTGCTGCTGCTCTGCCCGTCGCACTATCACCACCGCACGATCCCGTTCGTCTCGGACCGCCGGCGGATCAGTTTCGCCTTCGACGTCTGCCCGGCCTAGCTGCGCCGGCTACGCCCCGTCCGCCGGGAACGCCCCGTCCGCCGGCTACGCCCCGTCCGCCGGGAACGCCCGGTGCGCCGGGAACGCCCGGTGCGGGCTCCGTGTTCTCCCGGCACGGAGCCACAGGAGGCAAGCATGGCTATGTCCAGCACCACGGGTACGACCGACGTCGCGGCCGACGAAACCGGCAGCCTGATCGCGGCGAGCAAGGTCGAGGGCACCACCGTCTACAACCGGCAGGGCGACAATCTGGGACACGTCTACGACGTGATGATCGATAAGCGGTCGGGACAGGTCGCCTATGCGATCATGTCGTTCGGCGGCTTCCTGGGAATGGGCGAGCGCTATCACCCGCTGCCGTGGAAGATCCTTGACTACGACACGAGCATGGGCGGCTATGTCGTCGACCTGGACAAGGACCGACTGGAGGGTGCGCCGGCCTACAGTTCCAGTGAACGGCCGGACTGGCGCGACCGCGACTATACCCACCGGATCGACAATTTTTACGGCGTGACGCCGTATACCGGCTGGATCTGATCGCCCACTGATTGCCCGGACGCGAAGCGATCCGGGGCCACGGTCGAGTTGCATTAGCTTAGGCGGTGCAGGCGGCGCGGTGGGCCCCGGATCTTCGCTTCGCTTCGTCCGGGGAGTCAGGACGGGGGGCAGCGTCAGCTGTAGATGCCGGAGTCGGGGCCGGTCCCGGCGAAGCTCCCCGCCGCGTCGTCGGCCGCGACGGCCGTAAGCATCGGCGTCGACCAGACCTTGCGGTCGGACGTGGCACCGTCTTCCGCGCCGGGGCGCGGACTGTCGTCGTTCATGCACATCTCCTTCGGTCCAGGTCGCTCGCGGCGCGACGATAGTGCGGCGGCCGCGGCCGCGCCATACCGCGCGCGTCTTTCCGCAGGAGGGTCGGGTGGGATCGCTAAGAAGGAATTAAGGGCTGCGGAACTGGAACAGAGGCGTGCCCTGGAGGCACCGAGTGGACGCGCCCTTCCTGCTTCCCCGGACGCGCAGCGATCCGGGGTCCCCCGCGACGGCGCGCTGTCGTCGGGTGATCCGGGCGGAAGGGTGGACCCCGGATCGGCGCTCCGCGCCGTCCGGGGAATCACAAGGGAAGCCGTCCGGGGACTCCCGAATGGGGGCGTGCCGTCAAGGGAGCACAACGGGCGGGGCGGTCTGGAAGGGACGAAAGGGGCACTCTCCCCGCTTCCCCGGACGTTTATTCGGCGCCTTCACCCAATCCGGTCCAGAGGCAGTGCCCGCGGCCGCGCACTCTACAGTATCGGCTCGACATCCACTCCCAACCCCGCACCCGAGCCCCCATCTAGCAGGGTTCCGCGGCCTCCCGCCGCGTCGATGGTGCTCCGATGTTCCGCTTCTTCGAGACCCTGGTCGATCCGTTTCCGGCCGCACCGCCGCTTCAGCCGCCGCGGGGGCTGTTCCGGTTCCTGCTCTATTACTCGCGGCCGCTGCTGCCCTATCTGGCGCTGATGTCGGTGCTGACGGCGGTCATTTCGGTGGCCGAGGTGGTGTTCGTCGGGTTCATGGGGCGGCTGGTCGACCGGCTGGGCACATCCGAGCCGGCCAGCTTCTTCGCCGACCACGGCATGGAACTGGCGCTGATGGGGCTGCTGGTGGTGGTGGTCTATCCGCTGCTGGTGCTGGTCCAGTCGCTGGTGACGCACCAGACGATCTTCGGCAACTATCCGATGATCGCGCGCTGGCTGTCGCACCGCTGGCTGCTGGGCCAGAGCATGTCCTTCTTCCAGGACGAGTTCGCCGGGCGCGTGGCGCAGAAGGTGATGCAGACGGCACTCGCCATCCGCGAGACCGTGACGAAGCTGATGGACGTCATGGTCTACGTCATTGTCTATTTCACCGGCTCGATGGTGCTTCTGGGGCAGGCCGAGCCGTGGCTGATGCTGCCGCTGGCGGCGTGGCTGGCGGCTTACCTGGCGATCATGGTGGTGTTCGTGCCGCGCCTGCGGCGGGTGTCGATGGCCCAGGCGGACGCGCGGGCGCGCATGAACGGCCGCGTCGTCGACAGCTACACCAACATCCAGACGATCAAGCTGTTCGCGCACACCAGCCGCGAGCAGGACTATGCGCGCGACGCCATGGGCCAGTTCATCGGCACGGTGCACCGCCAGATGCGGCAGGTGACGGTGCTGACGGTCGCCCTCCAGACGGTGAACGCGCTGCTGCTGGCGGGCGTGGCGGCGATCTCGATCCTGGCGTGGCAGGCGGCGGCGATCTCGCTGGGCTCGATCGCGGTGGCGATCGCGCTGGTCATGCGCATCCGCGCCATGTCGGACCGGGTGCTGTGGGAGGTGGCGAGCCTGTTCGAGAATATCGGCACCGTGCAGGACGGCATCAACACGATCGCCGGGACGCCGGCCGTGACCGACCGGCCGGATGCGCGCGAGCTGACGGTGCCGAAGGGCGAGATCCGATTCGAGGCGATCCGCTTCCACTATGGTCGCGACGTGGCGCGCCTGGGCGGCGGGGTAATCGACGACCTGTCGCTGACCATCCGGCCGGGCGAGAAGGTGGGTCTGGTCGGGCGGTCGGGGGCGGGAAAGTCGACGCTGGTCAACCTGCTGCTGCGCTTCCACGACCTGGAGGGCGGGCGGATCCTGATCGACGGGCAGGACATATCGGGGGTCACGCAGGAATCGCTGCGCCGGGCGATCGGCGTGGTGACGCAGGACACCTCGCTGCTGCACCGCTCGATCCGCGACAACATCCGCTACGGCCGGCCGGACGCGGAGCATGCGCTGGTCGCGGAGGCGGCGCGGCGGGCGCATGCGGACGGCTTCATCGGCGACCTGAGCGACCCCGAGGGGCGCACCGGCTACGACGCGCATGCCGGCGAGCGCGGCGTGAAGCTGTCGGGCGGGCAGCGCCAGCGCGTCGCGATCGCCCGGGTGCTGCTGAAGGACGCGCCGATCCTGGTGCTGGACGAGGCGACCTCGGCGCTCGACAGCGAGGTGGAGGCGGCGATCCAGGAACAGCTGCTGGAACTGATGCGGGACAAGACGGTGATCGCCATCGCGCACCGCCTGTCGACGATCGCGATGCTCGACCGGCTGGTGGTGATGGAGGAGGGCCGCATCGTCGAGACCGGCAGCCACGACGAACTGCTGCGCCGCGGCGGCCTCTATGCCGGCCTGTGGCGGCGCCAGTCGGGCGGCTTCCTGGGGCTGGAGCAGCCGGTGGCGGAGTAGGCCGCCGGCCGCCTGCGCGTCAGAACCTGACCGGCTGCACGCCCGGCGTCGCCGCCGGCTGGGCTGTGCCGCCCGCCTGCTGGACCTTCAGGTGCCGGTCCTGGTTCTCGAACCAGCCGGCGATGTCGCGGACCCTCAGGGTGAGGTCGGAGACGCCGCCGCCCGCAGTGGCGATGTCGGCCACCGCGACCAGGCCGCAGCTGTCGCGCGCCGCCTCGCCCGGCTGCTGCAGCAGTCCGTCGCCGATATTCTGGACGCAGACGTCGGCCGCCTGCGGCGCCGGCGTGCCGGCGGGATCGAAGACCCAGGCGAGGATGCGGCCCCGGTCGTCGTCGCCCACGGCGTGCGGGGCGCCGTACTTGCCGGTCAGGCTCTGCTCGATCTGGGCGACCGAGGGACGCGCGCTCTCGGGGAACTGCATGCGCCGGACGATGAAGTCGGACGCCGCCGACGCCGCATCGCCGCCGAACCAGACCTCGGTCCGGTCGGTACGGCCGCCCTCGTCGGCCAGGGTCGCGACCATGCGCGCGTCGCCGCCGTTCGCGGGGTCGGACAGCGTCTCGAACCGCGCGTTGGGCGCGAAGGCGATGACGGCCGCGCGTGCCGCGTCGCGGCTGGCGCCGAGGCGCACGCCGCTGACGTCGAAGGCGGCCGGTGCGGCGCGCGCCCCGCTGGTGGTGAGGACGACGCGCTGCTCGGTGGTGGCGGTGGCGCGGCTGCCGTCGGGCCGCGTCAGCGACGCCGTCTTGGTCTCGACGGCGGTCACCGAATGCTGCGGCGCCTGCTGCTGCGGCATCGTTTGCGGCAGGGGTTGGCCCGTCGCCTGCGGCTGCAGCGCGACGACCTGCTGGACGCCGGGCATGGCCGCCTGGGCCATGGGAGGCTGAGCGGGGGCGGGGGCCGCCTGCTGCGCGGGCTGCATCATGACGATGGGCGCCTGCGGCTGCGGCGCGACCACGTTCACCTCGATGCGCTGGCTCTCGACCTTGGCCGGCGCCTGCGGCGGTGCGGCGGGCACTGGCGGCGGGGCGCGATAGGCCTGCTGCGCGTCCATCTCCTGCACCGCGCGGCGCGCCTCGGCGAGCAGCGCATAGGTGGGCAGGCCGCTCACGGGGAGGCCGCGCAGGCTCTGGAACTCGACGATGGCGCGGCGGGTCGCCGGACCGTAGGCGCCGTCGGGTGCACCGGCGCTGAAGCCGTAGGCCGCACCGTAGCGGTTCAGCATCTGCTGCAGGTCGACCATGTCGGCGCGGCTGAGATTGTGGACCGGGGCGCGATAGGTGGGTTCTCGATAGGTCGGCCGCGGGGCCGGCTCGCGCTCCATGTAGATGATCTCGCGCTCCGGCGGCGGGGGGGCCGGCTGCGCCGGGCGCGTGATGGCACTGCCGATGACGCTGCCGACGACGCCGCCCAATGCACCGCCAATAAAGGCATTTCCGCCACTGCCGGCCTGCGCCGCGCCGCCCGACATGAGCAAGAAGAGAGAGCTCGTCAGCGCCGTTCCGATCGATAAACGATTCATTTGATCCCTCCCGGACTCAGGGATTCCAAGCAGAGCCGGCTTCCGTGCCGACGGTGACTGCCTGAACAGGATAGATGGATTCTCCCGTAAGTTGCCAGACAATATCGTCTGCGGCGAGATTGAAGCGTGATCTGCGTCACGCTGGGGATATTGGATATTGGCCGTCGGAACACAAAAAGCGGCCCGGCGGAGGCGCCGGGCCGAAGTGACGAGGGTAGTCAGGGGAGGTAAACCCGGTCGGTCATCGGACGTAGTAGACCTGATAAACCCAGACCGGGACGGGGCCGGACTGCACGTCGGCCTCGTTGCGGGTGAGCGTCCAGATCTCCGCGCTCTCTTCGGCCGTGATGCGGCCGTCGTCGTTGAGATCCATCAGCTCGAACATGCGGTGCGCCATCGTGCCGGGCTTGCCGCGCCGCCACTCGTCGCCGGTGAGCTTCTGGTCGCCGTCGCTGTCGAGCAGCGCGAAGTTGCGATAGGCGTGGAACGCCGCCTCGCCCTCGGAGACAATGCCGTTGCCGTCCTGGTCGGCGCTGCGGTCGGAAAAGGCGAACGGGCCGCGCGACTCGGCGTAGGCGTCGGCCTTCACGCCGGCGACCTTTTCCTTGGCGGCGACGCTACCGCCGAGCGACTGATAGTTGTCGCGCGCGTGCTCGATATATTCGCGCCGCGTCACCGTGCCGTCGCCGTCGGCGTCCATCTTCTCGAAATCCGACTTCTTGAAATCCGACCGGCTGCGCTCGCCCGCGGACGCCGCCTTCTCGTCGCCGCCCTTGCCCGAGGACGTGTCGGCGGGTTTGCCGGAGGATTTGTCGGCGGACTTCCCGGCGGACTTGCTGGCGGCGTCGGCCGCTGCGTCCTGATTCAGGCAGGCCTCGTATTCCTGCTGCGTGATGGCGCCGTCCTTGTCGGTGTCCAGCCTGTCGAACAGCGAGGTCCGCAGCTTCTTCATCTCGTCGTCCGAAACCTTGCCGTCGCCGTCCGCGTCGATGTTCTTGAAGCGCAGGGCGCAATCGCGCCCGCCGGCGGCCATGGACGCGCCCATCTTTTCGCGCGGCGCCTTGGTGGCGGAATCGCCCGTCGCGGCGAAGGCCGGCGTGCCGGTCAGCGCGGTGGCGCCGAGCATGAGGGGCGTGGCGACGGCGACCGTGGCCGCCGTCAGAAGATGGCGTTTCATGTCGTCCTCCCGGTGAGTGTCAGGTCGGTCGTGCGCGCCGTGGCGGCACGGGGGCCGGCGGGCCGAAGCCCGCCGGCAGCGAACTCAGGTCCGCCACTCGTAAGGGTCGAGATCCCCGACCTCGTCGGCCGCATAGGGCATGTCGTAATAGTCGCTGCCGGGATCCCAGCCGTAGCCGTAGCCGTAGAACGGATAGGCGTAGGGGCCGGGGCGGACGCCATAGCCGACGTCCGGCTCGACGACGACGGCCTGCAGCTTGCCCTCCGTGTCGACGACGATGTCCTGCACGTAGCCGTAGTCGACATCGTCCTGCAGGCGGACATAGTCGCCGATCAGCTCGGTGGCGCGCCAGTTGCGCTGCTTCGTCGCGACGGTCTCCGGCGCGTCGTCGAACATGCCGTACTGCTCGGCGGTCTCCTCGGTCACCGGAACCGTGACGTACTCGCGGCCCGGCGCCACGGTGACCTCTTTCCAGTCGACGACGAGATGCTTGTCGCCGATGTCCCAGAAGCCGCCGGTCGAGAAGACCAGCTTGCGGACCCTGTTGTCCGGGCCGAGGATCAGGTTCTCGACCTCGCCGATTTCTTCGCCGCCCGGGCCGCGGACGTCGGTACCGATCAGCCGGTCGACGCTCCAGCCGTTGGAGAAGGCGGTGGTGTCCCAGGTGCGGATGTCGACCTTGTCGCCCTTGATGTTCGGGGCGGACAGGGCGGGCGCAGCAGCAAAAGCCAGGGCCAGTGCCGAAGCCGCCAGGGTCAGGGGGGTGCGCATGAGCGTCCTCTTTCAGCGTTTCGGGATCGGTCGGTCGTCTCTGTGGGGCGCATCGCCGCGCCTTCACCCTCTCCCAACAAGACGCGGCGACCATTGTTCCGACAAATCTTCGCCGAATTGCCGCCGCAATCCGGACGTGGTGCCGCGCGTCCCTCCGTTGGCAGCGCGGCGCGGCGGACGTACCATCGGCGTCGAGCCGAGCATCGGGGCCGGGCGCCGTCGTCGCCCCGCGTCCGCACGAGCAAGACCGGAGGAACGAATGGGCAGGAAGATCGCGATCATGGGTGCCGGCGCGGTCGGTGCCTATTGCGGCGCGCACATGGTGCGCGAGGGCGAAGACGTGACCTTCATCGACGCGTGGCCCGAGCACGTCGAGAAGATGCGCCAGGGGCTGCACATCACCGGCACGACGCCGGAGGAGGAGTTCACCGTGCCGGTGCGCGCGCTGCACCTGAACGAGGTCCAGCAGCTGTCGAAGGAGGCGCCGATCGACATCGCCTTCGTCTGCCCGAAATCCTACGACACGGCGTGGTCGACCATGATGATCGCCCAGTATCTGGCGCCGGGCGGGTTCGTCGTGTCGCTGCAGAACTGCATGAACGAGGAGACGATCGCCGGCGTCGTCGGCTGGGGCAAGACGCTGGGCTGCATCGCCAGCCAGATCTCGGTCGAACTGTACGAGCCGGCGCACGTGCATCGCGGCGTGAAGAAGGGGGGTGCCGCGCATACCGTCTTCCGCGTCGGCGAGGTGCACGGCCGGATCACCGACCGGGCCCGCGAGGTCTGCCGCCTCGTCGCCTACGGCGACAGCGCCAAGGTGACGGACAATCTGTGGGGCGAGCGCTGGTCGAAGCTGGTGGCGAACTGCATGCAGAACGGCCTGTCGGCCTGCACCGGGATGAGCGGCAACGAGATGGTGAAGACCGACGCGATCCGGCACTTCTCGGCGCGGCTCGGCAGCGAGGCGATCCGCATCGGCCAGGCGCTGGGCTATGCGCTGGAGGACATCCTGCACATCGATCCGGAGGTGCTGGCGCGCGCCGGCGAGGGCGACGCCGAGGCGACGAAGGCGGTCGACGCCCAGCGCCTCGCCGAGGCCGGCAAGCGCGCCGGCGGCCAGCGGCCGTCGATGGGCCAGGACATGGTCAAGGGGCGGCGCACCGAGATCGAGTTCCTGAACGGCTTCGTCGTGCGCAAGGGGGCCGAGGTGGGCCTGCAGGCGCGGGCGAACGCGACCCTGACCGACCTGGTGAAGAAGGTCGAGCGCGGCGAACTGAAGGCGGACCCGAAGCACATCACCGAACTGCGGCTGAACTGAACGCCATCCGGATCGGAGCGGTCGCCATGCGTCTCGACGGCCCCTGGTCGGCGGCGGAGATCGAAGCCTTCCTGGCCGCGGCGGTGATTCCCGTGCGGTTGGGCGTGGTGGCGCCGTCGGGCGATCCGCTGGTGCTGTCGGTCTGGTTCCTGCCGGAGGACGGCGCGCTGTGGTGCGCCACGAAGGCGACGTCGCGGCTGGTCGCGTGCCTGCGCCACCGCCCGCGCTGCGCCTTCGAGGTGGCGGCCGACGCGCCGCCCTATCGCGGGGTGCGCGGCCGCGGCGACGCGACCGTCGACCCGGCGCAGGGGGCGGCGGTGCTGGCACGGCTGCTCGACCGCTACGGCATCGCGCGGGACAGCCGTCTGGCGCGCATGCTGACCAAGCATCCGGAGCGGGAGGTGGCGATCCGCATCGCGCCCGACCGGATGACCAGTTGGGACTATGCCGCGCGCATGGCCGACGCGGTCGGTGCGACGCGCCGGGAAGAGGGAGTGCCGTCATGATCATCGCCGACGCGCAGGTGCACGTCTGGGGCGCCGATACGCCGGAGCGGCCCTGGCCGCCCGGACGGGCGGCGCAGGCTCACCGGCCGACGCCCTTCGGCACGGACGAGCTGCTGGGGCGGATGGACGAGGCGGGTGTCGCCCGCGCGATCATCGTGCCGCCCTCCTGGGAGGGCGACCGCAACGACCTGGGCATCGAGGCGGCGCGGCTGCACCCGGACCGCTTCCGGGTGATGGGCCGGCTGGCGCTCGAGGATCCGGCGAGCCGGACGAAGATCCCGACCTGGAAGCAGCAGACCGGCATGCTGGGCCTGCGCTTCACCTTCCACACGCCGCAGTCCAAGGCCTGGCTGACCGACGGGACGGCGGACTGGCTGTGGCCGGAGGCCGAGAAGGCCGGCGTGCCGATCATGCTGCTGCCGCCGGGCCAGCTCGACGCCGTCGACCGCATCGCCGAGCGGCACCCGAAGCTGCGGCTGGTCATCGACCATCTGGCGCGGCCGATGGGCGCCAAGGACGAGGCGGCGTTCGGCGACCTCGACGACCTGCTGAAGCTGGCGAAGCGGCACAATGTGGCGGTCAAGGCGACCGGCCTGATGGGCTATTCGACCGAGAGCTACCCCTGGCCGGCATTGCAGGGCCACGTGAAGCGGGTGGTCGAGGCCTTCGGCCCCGAGCGCGTCTTCTGGGGCACCGACATCACGCGCCTCACCTGCAGCTATCGCGAGGCCATCACCTTCTTCACCGAGGAGATGGACTTCCTGTCCGACGCGGACCTGGAGTGGATCATGGGCCGCGGCGTCTGCGAGTGGCTCGGCTGGCCGATACCGGACGAGGAATAGGGCGGACGAGCCGCGCACTTCGAGACGCGCCCGGCGGGCGCTCCTCAGCACGAGGCTCCCTGCCGCAGCCACTGTTTCGTCATGCTTAGCGATGTCCTCATCCCGGGGAGGGCCGTAGGCCCGTCTCGAAGGAGGAGGGGAGCACCAAACGAGGGGACGACGAGAGTGACGCAACCACTGCTGTTTACGCCGATCCAGCTGCGCGACATCACGCTGAAGAACCGCGTGGTCGTCGCACCCATGCACCAGTATGCCGCGGAGAAGGGCTTCGCCACGGACTGGCACCTGGTCAACGCCGGGCGCTATGCCGCCGGCGGGGCGGGGCTGGTCTTCATGGAATCGACCAAGGTCGACCGCCGCGGCTGCGGCACGATCGGCGACCTGGGCCTGTGGCGCGACGAGCACGTGCCGGGCCTCGCGCGCTGCGTCGAGTTCATCCGGGCGCACGGCGCGGTGCCGGGCCTGCAGCTCGGCCATTCCGGCCGCAAGGCGCGGCGCTTCCGGCCCTGGCAGGGCGGTGCGCCGCTGACCAAGGAGGCGGCGCTGGCCGAGGGCGTCGACGACTGGGACGCCTGGGAGTTGGTGGCGCCGAGCGCACTCGGCAGTTCCGACAAGGAGCCGACGCCGCGCGCGCTGACCACCGCCGAGATCCCCGACCTCGTCGACAAGTGGGCCCAGGCCGCGCGCCGGGCGAACGAGGCCGGCTACGACGTGCTCGAGATCCACGCCGCGCACGGCTATCTGCTGCACCAGTTCCTGTCGCCGACCGCGAACGTGCGCAACGACGAGTATGGCGGGTCGGAGCTGAACCGGATGCGCCTCGCGGTGGAGATCACCGAGGCGGTCCGGGCGGTGTGGCCAGCGCACAAGCCGCTGTTCATGCGGCTGTCGGTCGAGGACGATGCGGGCTGGGGCCCGGACCAGAGCGTCGAACTGGCGAAGCTTGTGGGGCCGAAGGGCGTCGACGTGATCGACTGCAGTTCGGGCGGCATGCGCGGCTCGCCGGTGGTCGGCACCGGACCCGTCGGCTACGGCTACCAGGTGCCCTATTCGGACCGGCTGAAGCGCGACGGCGGCGTGATGACCATGGCCGTCGGCCTGATCGTGCACGCCGACCAAGCGGAGCAGATCCTGCAGGAGGGCAAGGCGGACCTGATCGCGCTTGCGCGGGAGCTCATGTACAACCCGAACTGGCCGATGGACGCGGCGCGCAAGCTGGGCGTCGACACGGCGTTCGAGACCATGCCGGATTCCCAGTCCTACTGGCTGTCGAAGCGCGCCTCGGCGGTGAAGGAGATGGAGCCGTCCACCTACCGCCGCGGCATCGCGGCGGAGTAGGCGGAGCGGCGCGGGCCGGGGAGCGGACGCGATGAGCCGGACCGCCGCCGCGAGACGCGTCGCGGCCGCGCTGGCGGCGGTCGCCGCGCTCGGCAGCCTGGCACTGGCGGCGATACCGGCCGCCGGGCAGGAGGCGGGGGCCCGGCCGGCGGACCGTTTGGCGGGACGGTGGAGCGGGACCTGGACCGACTTCTCCGACGGCGCCCCGGTGCCGATCAGCGTCGCCATCGACACGTTTGGCGGCGGCGGCGCGGCCGAGGCCACGGTCACCTATCGCCTGCTGTCGGGGCGGTCCCTGGAGCGCCGGCTGACGGGCTTCCAGGCCGGCAACACTGCCCGGTTCGACATGGGCGACGAGCAGTATCTGGTCTGCACGGCGGATGCGTCGGGGCGGCTCCGGGTGCGGATCGTCAATCCCCGGAGCACGACGAGCCTGCTGCTGGAGCGCGATCCCGTCCCAGCGCCGGGGCCGGCGCCGGGCGACCGGCCCGCGAGCGTCGCCGCGGCGGCGATGCCGGATCCGCCGCCGGTCGTGGCTCCGGAGCCCGGCCCTCGCCGGACCGAGGCTGCCCCACAGCCGCCGGTCGGACCCACTGCGGCGCGCGCGGATCCCGGGCGAGCGGAGTCGGGGCTCGGCGTCTGGAGCGGGCGTTGGCACGAGCCGGGCTCGCCGGGCTCCGGCCGAGGGCCGCTCCGTGTCGAGGTGGCGGATGCCGGCGACGGGATGCGGCTGGTGCACGTGTCCGGCGTCGCCGGGGTCACCGGGCCGGCGGTGGTCAGCGAGCGGCAGCTGCGCGCCGAGGGGCTCGTCCTTCCGGTGGGGCCGAGCCGGGATCTCGTCCTGGCGCACGGATCGGGCGACGGGCTGCGCCTGCGCCTGCTGATGCGCGACACGGTCCTGATGGCCCTCCTGACGAAGGAAGCGGCGGTCGCGGAGACGGTGCAGGCCGCGCCACCCGTGCCGGCCGCGCCGGCGGCACAGGTTGTCACGATTGCGCCGGCCGTGCCGGTCGCGCCGGCCCGACGCAGTGCCGTGGAGGCGCCGCGGCCGGAGGTGCAACGGGAGGCGCGACGTGAGCCGCCGCCCGATACGCCACCCGAGAGCTCACCGGGGCCGCAGATCCTCGCGGATATTCCGGGGCTCGACCTGCCGTTCCGTCCGGACCTGGTCCTGCCGGGACCCGTCGCGGCCGACGATCCTCTTGCCGAGGCCTATGCGGGTATCTGGATCGGGCAATGGGACGACGGCCGCGGCGCGGCGCTCGTGATCGACGACGTCACGGCGTCGGGCGCCCGTCTCGTCTATACGGCACCGGGGGACGACGCGCCATCCGCGCCGGACGCAGCCGCCGACGGCGCCAGTGCAGGTTTCGCCGTTTCCGGCCGCTTCGGCGGCGACGTGCTGGAGTTCGCGGAGGGCGGTGCGGCCTACAGGTTCATGCGTACCGGCCCGGACGTGGCGGATGCCACGGCGATGGGCGTGCCCGGCCGGGCATTCGGCACCTTCCTGCGCGCCTGGCGCCCGGAGCGGACCGCGCCTGCGGCGCCGGATCCGCCGCCGACGGCGGGGACGAGCTGACGCCGCGGATCAGCGCGGGCGCCGGTAGCGGCGGGCGCCGGGGAACAGCATGAGCGTCTTGGGCGGCGATGCCGCCTCGCCCCTGATGCAGGCCTCGCAGAAGCGGACGCTGTCGACGAGCGCCTGCAGGGTGTAGGGCTTCTGCAGCAGGCCGATCGCGACCGATGCGCCCTCGGCGGCGTGCTGGGGGCTGCCGCTGACGAAGAGAATCGGCACCTGCCAGTGACGATGCAGCAGTTCGGCGAGATGCACGCCGTCGCCTTCCTGGAGGCATACGTCGAGCAGCGCGAGATCCGGCTTGTCGTGACCCGCGGCGAGCAGGGCGTCGTGCTCGCAGGCGAACGGGCCGGCGACGTGATAGCCGGCGTGATTGAGGCTCCGCACGGCGAATGCGGCGAGGGAGGGCTCGTCCTCCACCAGCAGGATCCGGCCCGGCGAACGGAGCCTCGCTGTCTTCCTGCCAAGCGTGGGCGACATGTGCGCGCTTCCCCCCGATCTCCTGCCCGTCGGCGGGCAGCCTCATCCGCCTCCTGCGCTCACCTTTCGGTATGCGGCGGTGAAACCCTTGAGCGTGACGTGGATCCTGACCGGCTGGCGCTCCGTCGCGAAATAGAGGAGGACCGCTTCCTTGCCCTTGCGGAACTGCTGGACCAGAGCGTCCGCGGCTGCTCCCGAAATGACCGCGCGGCAGGCGACCTGGTCGCACTGGGCGATCGTCGCGACCAGGGGACGGTTGTCGTCGACGCCGAGGCCGAAGCCGCGCGCCTGGACCACCGGGGTGCCGATGTCCACCACGACGATGGGCTCCGTCGGGCTGCGCTGACCGACGCTCAGGCGGACCGCCACCGTGCCGACGCTCGTCTGGCCGCCGCTCTGCGCATAGGCGATGCAGGGCGCGCCGGGCGGGCAGCTCGTCTGCCAGGTGGCGGTCCGGCCCGGCGCATCGGTCTGCGCCGCCGCGCCGCCGGCCATGACGAGCAGGGCGATGGCGGCCGTCGCGGCGAGGTGTCTGCAGGCGGTGGGCGTCGGACGGCGGTGCATCTCAGCGGTCCAATCCGTCTTCCGATGCGCCGACGCGCTCCGGCAGGCCCAGTCCGTCGCGAACGGGAGCGGTGCCGGGGACGACTTCCCTGCCGATCGCCCATATCGCCGCCTGCGTCCGGTTCGCGACGCCGATCTTCTTGAGGAGATGGCGGATCTGCACCTTCACGGTCGCTTCGCTGACGCCCAGGTCGTAGGCGATCGCCTTGTTCGGCTGGCCCCGGACCAGGCAGGCGAGGATCTGGAGTTCGCGCCGGGAGAAGCCGCCGTCGTCGCGCGCCCCGGCGTCCCCCATCTGTTCTCCGAGATCGACCAGCATCGCCGCGAGCGGGACGGGCACGATGGTCTCGTCGAGCAGCAGCAGGCGGATCGCATGCCCGAGGGCGTCCTGGGAGACGCTGCGCAGCAGGATGGCATGGAAGCCGAGCTGCAGCGCGTCGCGGACCTGGGCGGGGGTGAAGGACGGCCGAAGGAGCACGAGCTTCGTCTCGGTCTGGTGCTCCTGCATCGCGTCGACCAGGGCCCTGGCTTCGCTGGCCCGGGCCGGGTCGTCGAGCACGATGAGGATCTCGGGCCTGGGAGGGGGATCTGCGGGCGGGCCGCGGTCCAGGTGCCGCTCGACGCGAAAGCCGACGCTTTCGAAGAACTGCCCCAGACCCTCGACGAGGAGACCCTCGCTTCCCACGATCAAAACGGTCGGCGCTGAAGCGGCCATGGCGTCACACCTCGCAGCAGGCTCGTCCGTGCGGGCGAGCGGAGGTTTCCGTTCGAGGCGTTCCAGCTGCCCCCGGATCCCGTTCCCGAGCATGTCAGTCTCAGAAGTTGCCGTTGAGCGCAGAGGCGACGCTGTCGACCCCGCTGCTCTGCGATTGGTTGACGTTGCCGTTGGTCGAGTTGTTGTTCGTCGCCGTCTGGTCCCCGGCGCTGCCCTGCTCGCGGTCGCCGATCTGGTTATTGTCGCCGCGTATCACTTCGCAGAAGAAATTGGCGCTGGAGCTTGCGCCACCGGAGGGGCCGTTGCAGACGACATTCTCGACGTTGGTGGTCGACCGGCTGGGGCCGAGAAGCCCATCCTCGACCTGTTTGATTGCGACGGCGATGGCGACGCGGCGATCGCGCACCGTAAAGGACCATGGCGAGTCGAACTGGCCCTTCTCGCCGGCGTACGAGACCGGCACTTCGGCGGTCGGGACGAGGGCGATGGACATGCCGATGCCGAGGATGCAGCGGCCGAGGCGGCGTTTGGTTGTGGATCGCATGGCGGTCTCCTGCGGAAGGAGAAGGTGTGGGAGCGGCGGATGCCGCTCCCACCAAGGGGTACCGGTAGAAATCAGTCGACCACGGGCGCCTTGACCGAGACGCTGAGGTTGTTGCCGACCGCGGTGGCCACCGAATTGACGACCGGCCCGCCGATCTTCCCGAGGTTGGTGTAGTTGTTCAGGCTGACGTTGCGGACGTCGGAGAGGGCGCTGACGTTCGCGACGCTGACCTGGGTCACGTCGCCCATCATGACCGCATCGGCGAAGGTGCGCGGTTCGATGTTGATGGACTTGTTGTTGCCCACCGCCGTGGCCGCGCTGTCGACCGAGGCGTTGAGGATGTTCGAGACCCGCGACACGGCGGAGATCTCCGCCTTGTCGATCAGGCCGCCGACCGCGCCGACCAGCGTGGCGGCACCCACCAGGTGGTTGGTGTTGATGTCGCCGTAGTTGTCGTCGAACAGCTCGTAGATCGCGAGCGCCGCGAGACCTTCCGGCAGACCCGCTTCGACGCCACCGTCGACCGTGTCGAACAGGAACTGGCCCTCGTGCACCTCGACCATCACTTCGCTGTCGATGCTCGAATTGTTGCCCACGGCGGTGGCCGCGCTGATCACTTCCGGCAATTCCGTCCTGGCGTCGAAGGTGCCGGTCGGGTCGACGGTGACTTCGATCGAACCTAGGTCGTAGTTCGTGGTCAGGCCGCCGCCGCCGACGATGGGTAGGGTCCCGCCTCCGGACACCGTGCCACTCATGAAAGTGGGATTGAAGTCGGCCGGTCCCCCCTGCGGCGTGAACGAGGACGGCGAGACGACGCCGTTGCCATTGTAAGTACCCGTGAACCCGAGCGTCCCGAGGTCGACGATCGTCGAACCGCCGTTGGCATCGTACTGGTTGTTGTCGATGCCGGTAACGATCGACTCCGCCTTCACGTCGCCGACCTGGACCTGGACGTTCTCGAGAAGGACGAGGCCGCTCGGATCGACGTCGACGTCGATCTTCACGTTCTTCGTAACCTTCTCGTCGACCTTCAGGTTCCACTCCCAGTTCAGCTTGTCGAAAGCGCTGGCGGGGGTCGCGGCCATGCCGAGGACCATGGCGCCGGCCGCGACGCTCGTCAGGAAGGAAAGCTTGCTCGTCATTGACTCACCCTTTCGCTTGGTGCGGGTGTGTTCTGAAAGAAGCCCGTTTCCAGCGAGCACCCACTACTCGCCGGCAGGCCGAGGAAGTCCGTCATGATCTGGTACACTGCCATTTCCACGACGGACCTGAGGCCGAGCTGTATTGGCTCGTTCTTGATATTCCCGGCCTCGAACTCGACGAGGGTCGTGCCAAAAAAGCGGAAGACGTTGGCTTCGACCTCGTATCCGTAAATCTGCTTCTGCAGGCTCCTGATGAACCGCACGCCGAAGGTGCGGCGGTCGATGACGCGGATGTCGAGCGCCACGTTGATCACGACGTTGCGCGCGTTGGCGCCGATGCCGGCGATCGCCAGGCCGAGCCCGCCGCTGACGATGTTGAAGTTCAGTTCCGTGACGGCACCCAGTACAAGGAAGTCGAAGCTCTGCAGCTTGAAGTCCGTGAGGCGCGCCGGAATGAACTTCTGCTCGGCCATGCGCATTTCCGCCAAAGGAATCCGCAGGTCGAAGCGTTCGACGAGGTTGACCATGCCGGTGCGTCCGAGCGCGGACATCACCATCTCGCTGACGCCCTGGGAGATCTTGTGACCTTCGTCCTCGTAGTCGATCTTCCCGGTCTTGTCGGCGACTTCGCCGACGGCGAAGGTCGGCAGCTTCGTCTCCGGTCCGCGCAGCGCCGAGAGATCGGCGAGACAGCGCGAATACGGGGTCGAATTGTCGGTGACCGGGAAACTATAGAGTGGCTCGACACCTTTGCGTCCGTGGAACTCCTGCGGACTGCAGCCGGCAATGCCGATCGCTCCGAGCAGCGCGCACGCCACCCCCCAATTCGCGCGTTTCGTCTGCACCAGTCCCCCTCCGGCAAACAGCCGCGACCAGCGGTCTATCGAGCCGCGAATGCCTGATTATTTTTCGCTTTACCTGCGCTGACGCCGTCTACGTTCGGCGACAATTCAATCTTGATTAAAGTTATTCAGGAGGGAAAGCGATCTTGCGGGGTACGCCGATGAGTATCGCTGGGGCGGTGCTGCAACCGGGGGATGCCGGCCGGATATCCGCGCTACCCGCGGACGCCGTTGGAATCGGCGCACCCAACGATTGCACGCGTTTGGGTTCCGGCTGGCCGGATCGAGGGTGGGCACCGGCCGCGGCCGGGCGTGGCGACGCGGGCGTCGCCGGGGCGGGGATATCGGTCCGGCAGGCTGCTCAGTGCGGGCCGAGGGCGCCGGGGGCGCCCACCATGGCTACCCACTGGTCTATCTCGCTCGACCACTGCGAGTGCAGGCCGGGCGATCCGGCATATCCGCCGAAGGCGTCGCTCACGAGCGAGAGCGTCTCGAGCCACGGCACGAAGGCGGTGCCCCGGTAGTTGTTGGCGAGGCCGGCGGGGCGAACGCCCAGGTCGGAGCCGGCAGCGGCCTGCGGCGACTGGTCCGTGGGCCGGAGGGCGACCTCCCGCGACGGCGTATCGGCGGAACTGGTTTCGGGCAGAACGATCATGACGCCGCGGCCGAGCGATAGGTCGTCGCCCAGGCGGACGTCGCTGCCGGCCGGTGCAAGTCGGGGCGCGCCGGTGCCGACCGAAACGCGATTCACGAACGTGTTGCCCACGCTGATCACGACCGGATCGTCCGCGCGAGCGGCTGCCGCGGAGCCGCAAGCGATGAGGGGAACGAGCGCCAAGGCCAGGACGGTACGGCAGGACGACCGCCGGTCAGGGCGGAACAGCCGAACGGGACGATGCAATGCAGGCATGTGACCCTCCTCACTCGACCTAGAAAGTGGCGTGTGATCAAATCCAGGCAAGAGCATCTTTGGGACGTACTTTGGTACGGCGACTCTGTGCCTTTTGGCATCCGATGCCTCATTATATAGTAACAAATGCATGTAGGCATTGACTTTCTGGGTAGGATTTAGATCAAATAGACTTGATCGTTGACCTTCGGGCCGATCGGGAGGCGAACGACTGAGGCAACAAGGGGGGCTCATCGTGATCGCGACGGAACTGAAAGCCTATGCCGTGGGGGGTGACCGGCTGCTACGTCAGTGCTTCCTGCAACTGCTCGATTCCCATTTTCAGATCATCGGCGAAAGCCCGTCGATTGCTGCATTCATGGGAACGGACCTTCGCGAGGCACCGCATGTGGTGCTCTGGCTGGACATGGACGGCGACCGGGATGCGGAAATCCACCTGATCCCGCGCCTGCGGCTGCGCTGGCCGCTGACGCGCGTCATCCTGCTCACGCGCAGCAAGCAGACCCGGTCCGACATGAAGGCCGTCTTCGACGGCACCATCGACGCCGTGCTGTCGCTCGACATGAGCGTGAACGGTCTGTCGCACGCGCTGGGGGTGGTGCTGCTCGGCGGGCGGATCGTCTCGGCGGAGCTGCTCGACATCAGCGACACGGCCGGCAGCGACGTCCATGCTCTGCGGCAGCCGAGCAACGGGGACGAACCGCGCCTGAGCCCGCGTCAGAGCCAGATCCTCTCGGCGATCACGGACGGTCTGCCCAACAAGGAGATCGCCCGGCGGCTGAACGTGTCGGAGGCCACCGTCAAGGTCCAGGTCCGGATCATCCTGAGCAAGATCGGGGTTTCGAACCGGACCCAGGCGGCGGTCTGGGCGCGCGAACACCTGCGCCCGAGCCGGGCGAAGGTACCATCGTCGCCGCCGCCGCTGGCGCTCTCGGCATAAAAAGAGGCCGACCGGTGAAACACCGGTCGGCCTTGAATGGACATCAAAGCGGGTGAGCCAAAACGTCCAAAAGGATATTGAGCTTAGCCGGAAGCGGAATCAACATCCGAAAGATTACTACGCCGTAACCTCTACATGGGGTGGATTTCGGCCGAGCGTCGGAAGCGTCGGAGGGAGCCGTGCGTCGGTTCGTCAGTTGAGACGGTAGCGCAGGGCGACGCCGACCACCGGGTAGAATTCGAGCCAGTCCAGATCGTTCTCGATGTCGTTCGCTTCCTCGTTCAGGTCGGCGATCAGCTGCGGATCGTTCGCGAGGAGGCCGCTGGCCTTCAGGCTCGCCTTGGGCTTGCCCTGGAACAGAACGCCGGCGTCGAAGCTGAGCTCCAGTCGGTCGCGCCACAGCGGGGTGCTGTACCCGACGCCGAGATAGGGGGCGAACTCGTTGAGCTCGAGGTCGCCGCGCACCGTGCCGAGCTCCGCCGGCTGGTACGTCGTTCCGCCGATGTCGACCGGCCCCGACGAGCGGCCCTTCAGGTCGGCGTCGTTGCCGTTGAGGCGGAAGCCCGCCGTGGCGCGCCAGCCGTTGCCCCAGGGATGCACGTCGACCACGGCGCCGAACGACGACTAGGTGAGGTCGACGTCGTATTTCAGGTCGTCCGGCTTGTCGGAGAAGCTGTAGTCGAACCAGCTGCCGCCGGCGCGCACGCCGACATAGTCGTTGATCCGCACGCCGACTTCGCCACCGAGGCCGAGCGTGCCGGCCGTCGGACCGGCGGAGAAACCCGGATAGGCGTTCGCCCCGGCGGGTTCGGCGGCGAGGGCCGGGTAGAGCAGAGAGGGGACGAGCAGGCTCGCCAGTGCCAAAAGGGTCCTCACGTCGGGGTCTCCGGTGTTCTTGCTTCGAGACCGCCGACGCTAGGGGGAAATGGTTAAGGAGGGCTTGGCGGTCAGCGGTCGATCCGCACCTCGATCGCCGCGCTGGCGATGACCGCGACGTCGCCGACCACCTCGTCGGGGATGTCCAGCCCGCCCTTCACGGCCTTCACGGTGATCCGGCCGACCGGCAGCGTCGCCTTCACCTTCTCGGTATCCACCTGCTCCGGCTTCTGCACGCCGATCGTGACGTCGACATGGAGTTCGTTCTTGTCGATGCCGAGGCTGCGGATGAAGGTCAGCGAGCTGTGATGCAGGGCGTCCTGCACGGCGCGGACGGCGGCCTTGGTGTAGTCGCCGCCGTGCAGGTCGTTGCCGGCGCCCATCTCCAGGATGACGCGTTTCAGGGTCATCGGTGCGCCTCCTCGGGGATGTCCATGTAGACGACGGCCGCGGCATGGGCGAGCAGGGTCACGCTGCCGTCGTCGCGCCCAGTCGGGATGGTGAGGCCGCCCTCGACGCAGGTTACCGTGCCGGTGCCGTGCGGCAGAACCGCCAGGACCTGCTGCTTGTCGACGGTTTCGGGATTGGGCGCGCCGATCGTCACCTCGACCCGCATCGAGTCCACCGGCTGGCCGAGTATGTCGGCGATGCCGAGCGAGTTGTGCCACAGCGCGTCGCGCAGGGCGCGCACCGCGGCCTTCGTGCTGTCGCCGCCGCGGATGTCCGTCCCCATGCCGATTTCGAGCACCATGCGCTTCCACGCCATGCGGTGCGTCCTCCCTGGTCGTTGTCCCGCGGCCATGATAGCGGCGGCGGCGCGGAACGCCATCGGCCGGCGGTGACTTGCCGTCGACAGACCGGCCGCCGACGTTGACTCCGGCCCCGCCGGCCACCAGAAACCCTGGTGGTGCACGCTTACGGAGCGCGCCGCAAGACGCGCGGGATGGATGGATGGGATTGCTGGACTGGGTCTTCGGCGGCGGCCGGGGGGGCAAGGCGGGGGGAGCGGCCGGCGCGTCGGCGCCCGGGCTGAAGGTCGTGCCGCTGGCCGAGCGCCAGCCGGAGCGGGCGATCACCTCGCCACTGGTCGAGGTGACCGAGGCGAACGAGGACGGGCGCAACCGCCAGCTCGAAATCGCCGAGTGCAGCGCGGGCGACGAGGTCGTGCTGTCGATCGAGCCGCGCCCGCGCATGCAGCCGAAGGCCGTGTCGGTCCACTCCGCCAAGTCGGGCGCGCGTCTCGGCTACCTGCCGATCGACGTCGCCGGCTATCTGCTGCTGCACCTGAAGCGGCACGACTTCCGCACGGTGATCACCGAGATCCGCGGCGAAAGCGACACGGCGCGCGAAGTCGACCTGAAGATCGAGTTCTACGCCAAGGACCGCTGAGGGCGACCCCGCGGCTCAGCGCGCCTCGGTCCAACTCTCCGAGAAGGCCAGGGCGCAGGTGCTGAAGGGGCGGCCTTCGCGCTCGCGCGCCCAGGGCTTGCCGGCGGCCTGCATCCCGTTGACGGTCAGGCGGGCGCCCATCGCCGGGACCAGAACGGTGCAGACGCCGTAGGGCCGGCCGGGCTGGGCGTTCGGCTGGGTGTGGATCAGCAGCGGGTCGCCGAGGTCGTACCAGGTGAGCGAGATGTCCTCGTCGCCGGTCGTGACGGTCTCCGTCCAGAAATAGCGCGGATCGCCGGACTTCGCGAATTCCGCCTCGGTCACGGGCGTTTCGAGGTTCGCCGTCTCCGGATTGAGCATTCCCTGGACCGTGGACTGCAGCCAGCGCGCCATGGCGATGTTGTCGGAATAGATGCGCCGCTCGCCGCCGACCAAGTCGGTCTTCAGGTAGAGCACGTGGCCGGGGCCGGCGGGCGAGAAGAGGATGCGCCAGAAGCTGGCGTCGGTGGTGTTCTCCGCCCCGTCGGTCGGGCTGAGGCGGATGAACGGGTTTTCGCCGGTGACGATGACGCGGTTCGGATCTGCGACGCT
The DNA here is from genome assembly GCF_040549485.1 of Constrictibacter sp. MBR-5. Taxonomy (NCBI): domain Bacteria; kingdom Pseudomonadati; phylum Pseudomonadota; class Alphaproteobacteria; order Rhodospirillales; family Allostellaceae; genus Constrictibacter; species Constrictibacter sp. MBR-5. The sequence continues at coordinate 134,679 of NZ_JBEPTK010000008.1, read as the reverse complement.
CATGGGCTTCTCCCTGTGGTCGAGGGCCCGGATCAGGTCTCACCGGACCGGCCGGCCGATGCTAGTCCGACACCCGGTCGGCCGCCAGCCGTGCCGCGCAGCACCCTCACGTTCCACCAGGAGATGACCGGCGTCATCAGCACAGTCGGGCCGAGCCAGACGGCGAGCGACGGCAGGAAGTGGATGTTGACGACGGCGGCCGCGGTGACCGTCGCGATCGTGCCGGCCAGCATGCGGGTGAGGTGGCGGGCGATGCGCCGCTTTCCGGTCACGGGGCGCGCGGCGCCGATGCGCAGGTCGCCGAGGGCGAGGACGAAGCCGATGGCACCGAAGGCGAGCAGCACCGGCCCCTGGTGGCCGGCGCCCCCCTGGTGGTCCGGGCCGCCGAGCGTCCGCGCCGCACCCAGGGCGAGCATGCCGAGCCCGACCGCCAGCATGGCGGCGGTGGCGAGACGGTCGAGCGGCCGCGGCCGGCCGTCGCGCACGACTCCGGCGCGCCAGCCGGTGAAGACCAGGTAGACGCTGAACAGGCCGATCGTCAGCAGGAAGAGGTTCGGCCGGATCGCCACCAGCAGCAGGGTCGTGGCGCCGACGGCGAACATCGCCGCGACGTAGATGCGGCCGGCGCGCCCGTGCAGCGCGCCGCCCTTGGCCGCGGCCAGGGCGACGGCGGCGGCGGCGAGGGCGGTACAGCCCGCGGCGATGTGCAGGGCGAGGAGGGCGAGGTAGAGGCCGTCGCTGGTCATGGTCGATCCGTTGCCGTGTCGCTACGACAGTCGGCTGCATGGCCGGCACCGGCAAACGCGCCTGCGCCGACGGCCCGGAAACTTCGCAGACGGCATGCTATCGTCCGTTCGCGATGCGTGAACGGCTCGGTGCGATGTCTTCCTCCTCCTGGCGAGAACCCGTGCGGCGCTACGGCGCGCCGCTGGCGGTGGGACTGGTGCTCGGGCTGCTGGGGCCGTTCGGCACCTTCGGCGCGCTGCCCTTGGGGCCGCGGCTCGCCTACTGGCTTGCGGTCGTCTCGGCCAACTGGATCCTGTGCGACGCGGCGATCCGCCGGATGGAACGGCTGCTGCCCGCCGGCCTGGCGCTGCGCGAGACGGCGGTGCCGGTCGCAGGGGCGCTGATCGCCTCGCTGCCGGCGACGGGCATCGTGCGGCTGGCGAACGACGCGGCAAGCATGGACGGGGGCAGCCTGCTCGACCTCTACTGGAAGGTGCTGCTGCTCTGCGTGGCGATCGGGCTGCCGTTCTACTTGCGCGAGGTCCAGGCGGCTGCGGCGCCGGTCCAGAAGGAGCCGGAAGCACCGAAGCCCGAACCGGAAATCCCCGCAGCGCCGGCGGGCGAGGGTTCGCTGTTCTTCGCGCGGCTGCAGCGGCCGCCGGCCGGCCGGCTGCTCTGCCTGGAGATGCAGGACCATTACCTCGCCGTGCATGCGGAGGGCGGCAGCGACCTCGTGCTGTGCCGGATGGAGGACGCGGCGCGCGAACTGGGCAGCCTCGGACGGCGCGTGCACCGCTCCTGGTGGGTCGCGGCCGACGCGGTCGCCGGCGTCGAGCGCGACGGGGCGCGGCTGCGGCTGCGCCTGAGCGACGGGCGGGCCGTGCCGGTCGGCCGCACCTACCGCGCCGAACTGCGCGACGCAGGGTGGCTGGACAAGGGTGCGGTGGCCGGTGTCGCGACGGGTGCCGTCACCGAGACGTAACCGTTCCGCCCCTTCACCCCTCCCGCAATGCGGGCCATGATTGGCCCGCCTTGCGTACGGGAGAGCGAGCGATGCCGCGGCCTAAATTCCTGATCGTCCTGTTCGACGGGCTGCGGCCCGACATGGTCCGGCCCGACACCGCGCCGAACATCCACGCCTTCCGGCGCGCCTGGTGCACCCTGCCGAACGCGGCGGCGACCTTCCCGAGCGAGACGCGCGTCCAGGTGTCGAGCCTCGTCACCGGCAATTTCTCCGGCCGGCCGGCGCGGGCGCGGCCGGGCGACAATCGCAGCGAGGGGCACGGCATCATCGCCAACGCCTTCTACGACCCGACCCTCGGCTTCGACGGTCCGATGGACACCTCGGACCTCGCGCGCATGCGCCGGGCGGACGCGGCCTATGGCGGCCGGCTGCTGGCGGCGGAAGACCTCGGCTCGATCCTGCATCGCGCCGACCTGCGCTATGCCGTGCTGACGACGGGCAAGATCGGCAACGCCCGGCTGCTGAACTGGTCGGCGGCGGAGCGCGGCCAGCCGGTCTTCTCGATCTGGGGCCCCGACGTTTCGAGCCCGGCGGCGGCACACGACGCGGTCGTCGCGCGCTTCGGCCCGGTGCCGGAAGGGGCCTTCCCGAACAGCGCGGTCATCCGCTATGCCGCCGACATCCTGCTCGGCGACTTTCTCGCCCGGCACGACCCGGACGTGGCGGTGCTGTGGCTGAACGAGCCCGATCTCTCCTTCCACTACCGCGGCATCGGCACGCCGGAGAGCCTGGAGGCGATCGCCGCCGTCGACGACGCCTTCGGGCGGATCGCCGACTGGTGGCGGGCCGAGGGCCGGGCGGCGGGCTGGCAGATCGTCACCGCCTCCGACCACGGGCAGATCACCGCGACCGGGCAGCTGTCGGTGCTGGCGAAGCTGCGCGAGGCGGGGTTCGCCGCCGGCAAGGCCATCGGCCCCGACGTCGACATCGCGGTGAAGCCCGGCTATGCCGGCAACCTCACCATGCGCGACCGCGACCCGGCGCTGGTCGACCGGGTGTTCCGCTGGCTGGTCGAGCAGGAGTGGTGTGGCATGGTGCTGAGCCGCGCGCCCCGCGACGGCGCCCTGCCGATGGCCGAGCTCAATGTCGCGAGCGACCGCGCGCCGGACCTGTGGGTGGCGCTGCGCACGACCGACGGGCCGAACGCGCACGGCTATCCGGGCACGACGCTCTGCGACAATCCCGACATCCCGGCGGGCGGCGGCATCCACGGCGGCCTGCACCGGTCTGAGCTGAACACGCTGCTGACCCTGGGCGGCGACCTGTTCCGGCCGGAGAGCGTGGTCGAGAGCCCCTGCGCGATGACCGACCTGGTGCCGACCATGCTGGGCGCCCTGGGGGTCGAACTGCCCGGCACCGTAGCCGGCCGTCCGCTGCGCGAGACGCTGGCCGGCGGCCCGGCGGCCGTCGACTGGCGCGAGCACGTGCTGCGCGCCGGCATAGGCGGCTATGTCCAGGAGGTCACCGTCGCCGAGGTCGACGACGGTGCACTGCACTATCTGCGCGGCGGCCGGCGCGTCTGTTGACGCGTCAGTCCGTATCGTCCGCGCTGTCGGCCCCGTTGTCCCGGTCGAAGGTCGAGCGGTAGCCGAACAGGCCGGCGATGCCGCCGGTGTGCAGGAAGAGAACGTCCTCGCCCGCCTGCCAAGTGCCGTTGCGGACATGGTCGATCAGGCCGGCCATCGCCTTGCCGCTGTAGACCGGGTCGAGCAGCAGGCCCTCGTGCCGGGCGGTGAGTTCGACCGCCTCGATCATGCCGGGCGTCGGCACGCCGTAGGCCGTGCCGAAATAGCCGTCGTCGACCGCCGTCGCCCCGGCCTCGACGCCGCTGGTGATGCCGAGCAGTTCCGCCGTTTCCGCGGCCAGGTCGCGCACCGTCTGCTCCAGCGTCTCGCGCGGCTTGCCGACCGAGATGCCGAGCACCGGCGTGGCGTTGCTGTTCGCCGCGAAGCCGGCGACCAGCCCCGCCTGGGTACCGGCGCTGCCCGTCGCGTGCACCAGGGCGGCAAAGCGCAGGTCGCGGTCGTTCGCCTGCGCCTCGATCTCGCCCGCCACCCAGGCATAGCCCAGCGCGCCGACCGGGTTCGACCCGCCGGCCGGGAAGGCGTAGGGCCGGCCGCTGCGGATGCGGATCTCCTCGGCCAGCGTCTCCAGGGCCGCGTCCATGTCGGTGCCCTTCGGCACATAGTGGATGCGCGCGCCGAGCAGGCCGTCGAGCAGGACGTTGCCGGATCGGTCGTATTCGACGCCGGCGTCGGTGATGCGCCGCTCCAGCAGCACCTCGCAGGCGAGCCCGGCCTTGGCCGCCGCGGCGGCGGTCTGGCGGACATGGTTGGACTGGGTGGCGCCGACCGTCAGCACGGTGTCGGCGCCCTCGGCCAGCGCGGCGCCGATCAGGAATTCCAGCTTGCGCGTCTTGTTGCCGCCGGTGGCCAACCCGGTGCAGTCGTCGCGCTTCACCCACAGGCGTGGCCCGCCGAGCAGTGCCGACAGCCGGTCCATCGGCTCCAGCGGCGTCGGCGCGTGGCACAGGCGGAAGCGCGGGAAGCGGGCGAGGTCCATGAGGGCGCTCCGGTGAGGGTCGAGAGGCCGGCACCGTAAGGCCGACGGCGCCGCACGGCAATCCGGTGTGCCAACCCGATGTGCCAGTCCGGGCCCCAATCCGCTGGCCCCAATCCGCTGGACCCGCGGATCGGAAGCGTCGAACATCGGCGGGCACGGCGATTGCTTCGCCGCGCGGGTACCGACCCGGAGACCTGCCGCATGCCAGCACCCCAGACCGCAGCGCCCCAGACCGCCATCCCCCTGACCTCCGCGAGCGACCGCGGCCAGACCGCTGGCAAGCCGTTCCCGACGGAGGCGGACGTGGTCGTCATCGGCGGCGGCATCGCCGGCATCTGCACGGCGCTGTTTCTCGCCAAGCGTGGCGTGCGCGTCGTGGTGTGCGAGAAGGGGACGGTGGCGGGCGAGCAGTCGTCGCGCAACTGGGGCTGGATCCGCAAGCAGAGCCGCGACCCGCGCGAACTCGCCCTGATGATCGAGGCGCAGCGCCTGTGGCACGAGATCGTGCCCGAACTGGACGAGGACATCGGCTTCAAGGTCGGCGGCGTCACCTACCTGATCGAGAACGAGGCCGAGATGGCCAAGCGCACGCCGTGGCTCGACCATGCGCGCGCCTACCAGCTCGACAGCCGGCTGCTCGACCCGGCCGAGGTCGACGCCATGCTTGGCCGCACCGACCGGCGCTTCCTGGGGGCGATCCACACGCCGAGCGACTGCCGCGCCGAGCCGTGGAAGGCGGTGCCGGCGATCGGCCGGCTGGCGCGGCGCTGGGGGGCGGACATCCGCGAGGGCACGGCGGTGCGCAGCATCGAGCGCCAGGGCGGCCGGGTGGCCGGCGTGGTGACCGAGCACGGCACGATCCGCTGTTCCTCGGTGGTGCTGGCCGGCGGCGTCTGGTCGCGGCCGTTCCTGGAGAATCTCGGCCTCGACCTGCCGCAGCTCGGCGTGAAGTCGTCGGTGCTGCGGACGACGGCGGCAAAGCCCCTGTCGCAGAGCACCTTCGGCGCGCTCGGCGCCTCGATCCGGCCGCGCGAGGACGGCGGCTACACCGTGGCGCGCAGCGGCGCGGCGACCTTCGACATCATCCCGGCGGCGTTCAGGCATTTCGCGGCGTTCACGCCGATCCTGAAGCGTAACTGGCGCATCATGACGCTGCGCTTCGGCAAGCCCTTCTTCGACGCGCTCGGCCAGCGCAGGTGGCAGCCGGACCAGATGAGCCCGTTCGAGGCGGTGCGCATGCTGCACCCGGCACCGGACGACCCGCTGCTCGACGACACGCTGAATGCCGCCCGCGACCTGTTCCCGCAGATGAAGGACACCCGCTCGGCCCAACGCTGGGCCGGCATCATCGACGTGACGCCCGACGAGGTGCCGGTGCTGGGCCCGGTCGACGCGGTGCCCGGCCTGTTCTTGGCGACGGGCTTCTCCGGCCACGGCTTCGGCATCGGACCGGGGACAGGGTTCGTGACGGCGCAGATGGTGATGGGCGAGACGCCGATCGCCGACGTCTCGGGGCTGCGCTATGCGCGGTTCGGGGGGTAGGGGCTGCTTACGTGAGGTTCGGTGTTCTTGAGTGTCGTCACCCGACAAGCGCGTAGCGCGCCGATCCGGTGATCCAGGGTCGCGGCCTGTGCGCTTGCCTTGGGTCCTCGGGTCTCCGCTGCGCTCCGCCCGAGGATGACACTGCGTTTAGACGCGTCCAGCCCGCCGCCGCGCCGCGATGTGGGCGGCGATGGCGGCGGCGGCGAGGAGGCAGAGGGCGAGGAGGCCCCAGCGGATGGCGGCCGTATCGCCCGCCGCCGCCTCGCGGCCGGCGTGGCCGAGCCAGGCATAGGCGATGGCACCGGGCGCCATGAAGACGGCCGAGGTCGCGACGTAGGTGCCGAGCGGGATGCGGGTCAGGCCGAGGCCCCAGTCGGTGAGGCTGAGCGGCAGCACGGGCACGAGGCGGAGCAGCGCCACGGCGCGCCAGCCCTCGGCGTCGATGGCGTCGGCGAGCCGCTCGATGCGGCCACCCCGGCCCGCGATCCGGCGCCGTGTCCAGTCGCCGGCGAGATGGCGTGCGGCGAGGAAGCCGGCCGTGGCGCCGATGGTGGCGCCGGCGAGCGCCAGAACCGCGCCCCAGGCCGGCCCGAACAGCGCGCCGCCGGCCATCGCCAGCAGCGATCCCGGCAGGAACAGGACGACCCCGGCCGCGAAGGCGGCGACGTAGGCGACCGGACCCCAGGCGCCCAACCCGCCGACCGCCGCGGCCAGGGCCGCATCCACCGCCGCCGGGTCGAACGCGCCGCGCTGCGCCACCGCCCAGAGCAGCGCCGCCGTCACGCCGAGCAGCAGAAGCAGCCGTGGCGTAGTGCGCCGGGCGGCGGATGGGTGTGCGGGCCGTCCGCTCATGCCTGTCCTCCCGTCCCGGTTTCGCCGCGCCCCACGTTGGGCCGCACAGTGCGCTGGCCATGGGCGCCGCGGCAAGGCACCTGCGCCGTGGTGCGCCCGAGGGTCTACGTCCATGCGAGGGGCGGCGGATCACTCTGCCTGCGCGTGCCGCGGTGGGGGCGGGAATAGCCTGCACCCTTCCTGCTTTCCCGGACGGAGCGCATAGCGGGCAGATCCGGGGAGGCAGCTGAAGGCCCGCAGCTTCCGGGAGACCAACGGCCGACCCGAACCGCCTATTGCGCTGGGCGCCATGCTCAGCAGGGGCGGCGGGACGGGTCGTCCCTCCGGTACAGGATCATGCCGCCATGGTGAAGCACGTCGTCGATGAAGTCGCCGTCGGCGGTGAAGCCGGTGTCGTCCCAATACTCGATGTGATCGCCGGTCACTTCGTAACGGCCGGTATAGGCGCATTCGCGGCGACCGCGTGCCTCCTCGTAGCGGCCGTTCGGCAGCAGGCGGTGGCGGACGCGGCCGTCGGCCGTGACCCAGAGTCCGGCATAGGGATGGTCGGCGGTGGGCTGTTCGGCCGTGCGTTCGCCAGTGGACCGTGCGGTGGCGTCGGTCTGCGCGCGCGCCGGCTGGGCGAGCAGCAGGGCGGTGCCGCCGATGACGGCGGCGGCGAGGGGGATGCGGATCATCGGGCGCCTCCTGCAGGTACAGGCGCGGCGGCGCGGCGTTCGGCGAACAGGTGCGACAGGGTCTGCGAGGCGGCGATGGCGCGCGGGAAGCCGGCGGGCACCGTGATCATGTAGACGATCTCCTTCAGCTCCGCCTCGGGGACGCCGATGTTGAGGGCGTAGCCGGCATGGACTTTCATGATGCCCGTCTCGCCCATGGCGGCGAACACCGCGACCGCGGCGAGTTGGCGCGTCCGGGCGTCGAGGCCGGGGCGGGACCAGACTTCGCCGAGCGCATAGCCCTCGGTCGCGTCGGCGAGGAACGGGAACTCGTCGCGCATCCGCTCCAGGTTCGGCTGCGGCCGGCCGTCGTTCAGGCTCCGGATCACGGCGTCGCCGCGCTGGCGCCGCTCCTCCGATATCTGCGCCGGAGAGGTCTCTGCATGGGCGGTCGCGGCGAAGCCCGCGAGGGCGATCGCGGCCATGAAGGGCTGGATGCCGGCCGCGCGCGGCGAATGGTGGCGGGTCGCATGCATTGCAGGTTCCTTTCCCGAGGGCTCAGGCGGCCGCGGTGGGGCGGACGACGATCTCGTTCACGTCGACGTCGGCGGGCTGTTCGATGGCGAAGCGCACGGCGCGGGCGATGGCGTCGGGCGTCAGGGCGATCCTGCGATAGATCCGCATCGCCTCGGCCGCGGCGGGGTCGGTGATGGTCGACGCCAGTTCGCTCTCGACCACGCCGGGATGGATGCAGGTGACGCGCAGCGCCGTCTGTTCCTGCCGCAGCCCGTCCGAGATGGCGCGCACCGCGAACTTGGTGGCGCAGTAGACGGCGGCACTCGGGAAGACCGAGAGGGCGCCGATCGAGGCGACGTTGATCACGTGGCCGGAGCCGCGCGCCGTCATCTCCGGCAGGACGGCGGCGATGCCGTGGAGAACGCCCCTGATGTTGACGTCGACCATCCGGTCCCACTCGTCCACCTTCAGGGCGGCCATGGCGGACAGCGGCATGATGCCGGCATTGTTCACGATGACGTCGACGCGTCCCCATTCGGCCAGTGCGGCCTCGACCAGGGCGCGAACGTCGGTGCGGTCGGTCACGTCGACCCGGCGGCTGCGCGCCGTGCCGCCCGCGGCCTCGATCCCGGCGGCGATGGCGTCCAGCCGGTCGGTGCGCCGGGCACCCAGCATGACCCTGGCGCCGTGGGCGGCGAGATCGCGGGCGATCGCCTCGCCGATGCCGCTCGATGCGCCCGTCACGACGACGACCTTGTCCATTGTCATTGTCCAGTTCCTCCGAACCGTGGTGGTGGGAGAAACCTAGTCAGGCGCGACTGGCGCGATAATCCGCTATTCTGTGCATGCGCCGGCAAGCAGGGCTAACCAATGGATCCGGATCTCAAGTCGATGGCGGTGTTCGTCGCGGTGGCGGAGACGCGCAGCTTCCGGGCGGCGGCGGACCGGCTGGGCGTGACGCGCTCGGCGGTCAGCCAGGCGATCAACGGGATGGAGATGCGGCTCGGGATCGCCCTGTTCCACCGCACGACGCGCAGCGTGAACCTGACCGAGGCAGGGCGGCGGCTACATGCGGCGGTCGCACCGGCGATGGCGGAGATCGATGCGGCGCTGCGCGACACGGTCGACCTGAAGGACCGTCCGAAGGGTCAGCTCCGGCTGGCGGTCTCGTCGATCGCCGAGGGGTTTCTGTCGGGGCCGCTGCTCGCCGGTTTCGCCGCGCGCTTTCCGGACGTCGAGATCGACATCCTGGTGACCGACGAGGAGTGCGACATCGTCGCCGAGGGCTTCGACGCCGGCGTGCGGCTGGGCGAGGTGATCGAGCAGGACATGATCGCGATCCCGGTGTCCGGCGACCAGCGCCAGCTGCCGGTCTGCGCGCCGGCCTATCTCGACGGTGTCGACCCGCCGCGGCACCCGCGCGACCTGGTGCGCCATCGCTGCATCGGCTGGCGGCCGTCCCCCGGCTCGGCGCCGTACCGCTGGGAGTTCGCGGAGAACGGGCGGGAGTTCGACGTGGCCGTGGCGCCGGAGTTCACCACGAACGACATGGGCCTGATGATCCGGCTGGCCGTCAGCGGCGCCGGCATCACCTTCGGGATGGAGGAGAGCTTCCGGCCGTGGCTCGCGCGCGGCGCGCTGGTGCCGCTGCTGGAGCCGTTCTGCCCGTCGTTCCCGGGGTTCTTCCTGTATTTTTCCAGCCGGCGGAACGTCGCGCCCAAGCTGCGCGCGCTGGCGGACTTCGTCAAAAGCCGGTGACGGCGTGGCATCGACCCGTTTCGTGCCACAAAGATTCGACAGAGCTTGATCGTGCCCTCGGGTTGGCGCTCTTCTTGCGGCCGCCGTCACGACGGGCGGGCCGGATCCGGCCTTGCAGGCACTTCAGGCGACAGGACTCTCATGACAGGGCTCGATCGACGCAGCTTTCTTCAGGTTCTGGGCGCGGCCGCGGTGGCGCGCGCCATCGGCGGTGTGGGGGGCGCGGCGGCGGCCGAGACGCCCACGGGCGCGAACGCGCCCAAAGGCCTGGCCTTCGGCCCGGTGGAGCCCTTCTCCTACGACATGCTGAAGCGGCGGGCGCTGGCGATGGCGGCGAAGCCCTATGTCCCGCCGCCGCGGCCGGACCCGGCCATCGTGTCGCGCATCGACTACGACGCGCACGGCAAGCTGCGCTTCCGCAAGGAATTCTCGCTGTATCGCGACGGTGCCTACCCGATTTCGTTCCAGCATGTGGGCATGTTCTTCCCCAAGACCGTGCGGATGAACGCGGTCGACGGCGAGACCGCGCGCGAGGTGCTGTACGATCCGCGCTACTTCCCGGCGGGGCCGGACCATGTGGCCGCCGGCCTCGCGCAGCAGCCTTCGGCGTTCGCCGGCTTCTGGGTGCACGAGCCGGCGCGGAAGGGCGACCTCGACAAGGTCGAGCCCTGGGCGACCTTCCTGGGCGCCTCCTATTTCCGCGGCGTCGGCGAACTCGGGCAGGTCGGCATGTCGGCGCGCGGCATCGCCCTGAACCCCGGCGGCGCCGGAGCCGAGGAGTTTCCGGACTTCCGGGAATTCTGGTTCGAGCCCGCGGCGGGCGAGGACGCGCCGGTGACGGTCTACGCACTGCTGGACGGGCCGTCGGTCGCCGGCGCCTACCGCTTCCTGCTGCGCCGGACCAAGGGCGTCGTCATGGACATCGAGGCGGCGATCCACCCGCGCCGCACGATCGAGCGGCTCGGCCTGGCGCCGCTGACCTCGATGTACTGGTTTTCCGAGACGGCCAAGCCGACCATGGTCGACTGGCGGCCGGAGGTCCACGATTCGGACGGGCTCGCCATGTGGACCGGCACGGGCGAGCGGATCTGGCGGCCGCTGAACAATCCGGCGCGGATCAGCTTCTCCAGCTTCGTCGACGACAATCCGCGCGGCTTCGGCCTGTCGCAGCGCGACCGGAAGTTCGAGAACTACGAGGACGGGGTGCGATACGACAAGCGGCCGAGCGTCTGGGTCGAGCCGATCGGCCCGTGGGGGCGCGGCATGGTGCAACTGGTCGAGATCCCGACCGACGACGAGATCCACGACAATATCTGCGCCATGTGGTTGCCGGAGGCGCCGCACGGGGCGGGCAGCCACATCCAGATCGCCTACCGCCTGCACTGGCTGGCCGACGAGCCCTATCCGGGCGACCTCGCGCGCTGCGTCGCGACGCGGCTCGGCAACGGCGGACAGCCGGGCCAACCGCGACCGAAGGGCGTGCGCAAGTTCATGGTGGAGTTCCTGGGCGGGCCGCTCGTCGACCTGCCGATGGGCGTGCTGCCCGAGGCGGTGCTGACGGCCTCGCGCGGCAGCTTCTCCTACGTCTTCACCGAGGCGGTGCCCAACGACGTGCCGGGCCACTGGCGCGCGCAGTTCGACCTGACGACGACCGGCGGGGAGCCGGTGGAGCTGCGCTGCTTCCTGCGCAGCGGTGACCGGGTGCTGAGCGAGACGTGGCTGTACCAGTACCACCCGACCCCGGCATAGGGCGGGCCAGTCCGGAGCAAGAAATGGACCCCGGGTCGGAGTTTCGCTCCGCCCGGGGAAGCGAGGCCTACTTGTCGAGCCAGGCGTCTTCCATACGCCAGTTGTTGTAGATGCTGTTGGTGGCGCGCGTGATGCCCTTCACGTAGGGCTGCCAGCAGGTGGCGGCGTGGCTGTGGTAGATAATCGGCCGGGCGCCGTCCGCCTGCAGCTTGGCGTCGATCTCCCAGACCAGCTTGCGCCGTGCCTCGAAGTCGCTCATCGCCGACTGCTTGTCGAACAGGTCCTGGATCTCGCGGTTGCAGTAGTTGGTATAGTTGCGCTGCGAGCCGCAGGAATAGTTCTCGTAGAAGTTCACGTCGGGATCGTCGATGCCGACGCCGGTGACGTTGAGGCCGACCTGATAGTCCTTGCGGGCGAGGCGGCTGTACCAGTTACCGGTCTCGATGGTGTCGAGCTCGCCGGCGATGTGCACGCGGCTGAGCTGGTCCATCAGGATGACGGCCGGATCGCGGTAGATCGCGATGTTGCGCGTGGCGACCTTGATGCGCAGCGGGTTGTCCGGGCCGTAGCCGAGGCTCTCCATGATCTTGCGGCCCTCGGCGCGGTTGGCCTCGATGTCGGGGCCGTAGCCGGGGACCTTGTCGAAATATTCCGCGGGCGCGCCCCAGACCCCGGCCGGCACGGGCAGCATGGCGCCGCCGATCGTGTCCTTGCCCTGGCTGAGCACAGTGACGAAGGCCTTGCGGTCGATCGCCAGCATCATCGCGCGCCGGATCTCGGCATTGTCGAAGGGCGGCGCCTCGCGGTTGACCAGCAGGTTGCCGTGCACGTTGGAGGCCTGCAGCTCGCAATAGGCGTCGGGCGCCTTCGACTGGACGTCGGCGAGCAGCGGAATGCTGACGTCCTGCGCGAAGGTCAGGTCGAACTCGCCGGCGATGAAGGCGAGCACGCGGGTCGAGCGCGCCGTGATGATCGTCCAGTCGATGCCGTCGAGATAGGGCCGGCCTTCCTTCCAGTAGTTCTCGTTCTTCACGAGGCGGATGCGCTCGTTCTGCTTGAACTCGGCCACCTTGAACGGGCCCGTGCCGATGGGCTTGGCGCGCATCGTCCGGCCGTCGACGTGGCAGGGATAGACGGGCGAGAAGCCGCCGGAGAGGAAGGCGAGGAAGGAGGGCTGCGGCCGCTTGAGGTTGAAGGTGACCTCGTACTTGCCGTTGGTGGTGACCTCCTCGAGGTTGAAGTACCAGGGCTTGCGCGGATTCTTGCGCCAGCCGTCCTCGCGCTTGCCGGCGATCGTGTCCCAGGTGCACTTCACGTCCTCGGACGTGAACGGCTTGCCGTCGTGCCACTGCACGCCCTCGCGCAGCTTGAACGTCAGCTTGGTGCCGTCCTCGCTCCAAGCCCAGGAGGTGCCGAGCTCCGGCTGGAGATGCTCGAGGCTGTTGGTCTTTGCGTGCTGGTCGAAGACGACGAGGTTGTTGAAGACCGCCATGAAGGGCTGGTCGGTCGAGATCGTCGCCTCCTCGTGGATCGAGGCGCTGGGGGGGTTGTCGCGATGATAGGCCTTGAGGACGCCGCCGGACTTCTGCGCCACGGCCGGGGCGGCGAGCAGGGCGGGGGCGAGGAGCGCGGCGGCCAGCGCCGTGGCGTGCAGGGATCTCAAGCGTCTCTCCCGGTCGGGTTTATGGTTGCCGGGGAGGGTAGACGCGGCGGCGCCCGCATGAAAGGGCGGGACGGCGATGGCCGCAGTACCCGCTCAAGGGACGGCGGTGCCGGAGAGTTGGGCGGCGGGTTCGCGCAGGGCGGCGGCGAGGGTTTCGGGGCCGAGGCGGCGGATCTGTTCGGTGATGCCGATGGCGACCAGGGCGTGCGGCATGCGGCCCGCCTCGTCGGTCACGGGAACGCCCAGGATGGTGACTCCCTCGATGTAGCGGCCCTCGTCGAGGCTGTAGCCGGTGCGCCGGACGGTCTCGACCTCGGCGCGCCAGTCGTCGAAGGACGGCGCGTCGTGCCAGCGCAGGCGCCGGAAGCGCTCCTCGATCTCGTCCCAGGGATGGCCGCCGAAGGCGGCGAGGCAGCGGCCGGTGGCGCTGATCAGCGCCGGGAAGCGGCTGCCGATGTCGACGTGCAGGCGCACGCCCAGCGCCGCGTGGGCGATGGCCACGACCACCATGTGCCGCAGCCCGAACACCTCGACGCCGATGGCGGTGACGCCGAAACGCGCGGCCAGACGGTCCAGCTCCGGCTGGACGGCGCGGGCGAAGCCGTTGCGCGACAGGGCGCTGCGCGCCAGCGCCAGGATGCCGACGGCGAGCGTGTAGCGCTTGGCGCGCGGGTCGAATGCCACCAATCCCTCGTCGGCGAGGACGCGCAGGATGTGCAGGCAGGTGCTGGGCACGAGGCCGAGGTCACGCGCGATCGCGTTGACGCCCAGCGGCGCGTCGCTGCGGCCGAGCAGGCGCAGGATGGCGACGGCGCGGGTGACGGCGGGGACGTCGCGGAGGGTGGGCTGCTTCATTGTTGTCTATGTACAATAATAAGCGCGTATTGACAATGAGCGCTCGCGGCTGTTGGATCCTCGCGGGTCACGAGAAGCAGGCGGACATGCCGAACCTGACGGATGCCACGCGTTACGGAGACGCCCAGAGGCTCTGGTCGTCGTCGGCGGCATGGGAGCTGTTCGACGGCGACCGGAGCGGGTTCAACATCGGGCACGAATGCGTCGACCGGCACGCCCGTCCTTCTTCGGGGAGAGGCGGACGGCTGGCGATCCGGCTGGCGCACGCCGACGGTCGCGACGAGGACCTGACGTTCGAAGACCTGTCGGCCGCGTCGTCGCGGGTCGCGCACTGGCTGGAGGCGCGCGGCGTGGTGCCGGGCGACCGGGTGGCGCTGATGCTGGAGCCGTCGCCGGCCTTCTATGCCGGCCTCTTCGGCGCGGCGAAGATGGGCGCCATCGCGGTGCCGCTGTTCACCCTGTTCGGGCCGGATGGGCTGCGCCTGCGCATCGAGGATTGCGGGCCGAAGCTGCTGCTGACCTCGGCCGAGAAGGCGCCGATCGCGGCGGGGCTGGCGGACCTGGAGACCGTGGTCGCGGACGATGGCTTCCTCGCCGGCCTCGCGGGCTTTCCCGATCGCTACGAGACGAAGACGGCGGCGAGCGACATGGCCGTCTACCAGTACACGTCCGGCACGACGCGCGAGATGCCGGAGGCGGTGAAACACACGCACCGCGCCGTGGTGGTGCTGATGAACGCGGCGCTCTACGGCACCGGCATCCGGCCGGGCGACCGCTATTTCTGCCCGTCCTCGCCGGCCTGGGGGCACGGGCTGTGGCACGGCACGCTGGCGCCGCTGGCGCTGGGCGTGCAGACGGGCACGTTCGTCGGGCGCTTCGACGCGGAGCGCCTGCTGCGCGCGCTGTCGGAGTACCGGATCACAAACCTGTCGGCGGCCGCGACGCACTATCGCCTGATGAAGAACAGTGGTGCCGCGGACCGCTACCGCTTCGCGATGGAGAAGCTGTCCTTCACCGGCGAGCCGATCGACAGCGCCACGCGCGACTGGGCCGAGGCGACGTTCGGCGTGGCCGTCTGCAGCATGTACGGCACGACCGAGGTGGGCGTGATCCTCGCCAACTATCCGGGTGCGAAGGACTTCCGGGTGAAGCCGGGATCGCTGGGCAAGCCGGTGCCGGGCTGCCGCGTCGAGGTGCAGGCGCCCGACGGCAGCGTCTGCCCGCCCGACGTGCCGGGCGAGATCAAGGTCTGGCGGCACGGTGCCTGGTACCCGACCAAGGACCGCGGCCACACCGACGCCGACGGCTATTTCTACCATGACGGCCGGGCGGACGACGTCATCATCTCCGCCGGCTGGACGATGAGCGCGCACGAGATCGAGGACATGCTGCTGAAGCACGCCGACGTGCGCGAGGCGGCGGTGATCGGCGTCGCCGACGCGGCGCGCGGCCAGGTGGTGAAGGCCTTCATCGTCAGCGACCGGCCCGGCGACGAGGGTTTCGTGCGCGAGCTTCAGGATTTCACGCGGACGCGCCTGAGCCAGCACGAATATCCGCGCGTCGTGGCGTTCGCGGCGGAACTGCCGAAGACGCCGGCGGGCAAGGTCAACCGCAAGGTGCTGCGCGACCGCGAGGCGGCCGCCCTGAAAGACAAGGCCAGCGAGGAAACGACATGAGCGAAGACGCCGGGCGAGAAGATGGGGCGCGCGAGTTCCCGAGCATCACCGAGGAGGCGCTGGATTCGCTGCGCCAGCGCATCGGCGTGACGATCGGCGACACGGCCGAGTCCTGGTGCTACGAGGCGACGCGCGACAACATCCGCCACTACGCCCACGGCATCGGCGACGACAATCCGCTGTGGTGCGACCCGGCCTATGCGGCGAAGACGCGCCACGGCGGCATTCTGGCGCTGCCGTCCTTCCTGTTCGCGACCAGCCGCATCGTCTCGGGGTATGTCGGCGGGCTGCCGGGGGTGCACGCGATGTGGGCGGGTGCCGACTGGACCTGGCACAAGCCGGTGCGGCGCAACGACGAGATCGCGACCGAGGCGAAGCTGAAGGACCTGATCGAGCACGACACGAAGTTCGCGGGCCGCGCGATCCAGCAGATCTACACCGTCGCCTTCTACAACCAGACCGGCGACCTGGTGGCCGAGGCCGACAGCTGGTGCTTCCGCACCGACCGCGACCATGCGCGCGAGAGCGGCACGAAATACACCGAGGTCCGCGCACGCGAGCTCAAGCGCTACAGCGACGAGGAACTGTCCGACTTCTTCCGGCACTATGCCGAGGAAGAGGTGCGGGGGGCGACGCCGCGCTACTGGGAGGACGTGACGGTCGGCGAGGCCCTGCCGACGATGGCGAAGGGGCCGATGACGGTGACCGGCTTCATCGCCTACGCCCAGGGCTGGGGTGGGCTCTACATCCGCGCCAACAAGCTGGCCTGGAAGCAGATCCATCGCCATCCGGGCCTGGGGATCAAGAACCGCTTCGGCATCCCCGACTGCCCGGAACGGGTGCACTGGGAGGACGCGTTCGCGACCAAGGTCGGCGCGCCGGGCGCATACGACTATGGTCCGGAACGCTGCTCGTGGCTGACGCACCACCTGACCAACTGGGCCGGCGACGACGGCTTCCTGCACAAGGCGAGCTGCAAGATCCGCCGCCACAATCCCGAGGGCGACGCCCTGCTGATCAAGGGGACGGTAACGGACAAGTTCGTCGAGAACGGCCGCCACGCCGTGGCGGTGACCCAGGAGGCGCACAATCAGGACGGCGAGCTGTCGGTGCTGGGGACGGGCGTGGTGTGGCTGCCGTCGCGCGGGAACGCGCAGTGACGATTTCGTGATGCCATAACCCGCCTAGGTCGCATCCCGCCGCTGGGGGACCGGGCCCATATAGGGGCCTCGGGACCTTCAAGCGCGGGGACGACATGATGTCACGACGCAATCTCGTCCTGGGTGGTGCGGGCGCCGCCGCGGCCCTCGGCATCTCCAGGCTGTTCGGCGGCAAGACCGAGGCGAAGACGGCCGGGAGCTTCCCGTTCGAACTGACCGACGCCGAATGGCGCCAGCGGCTGACGGCCGAGCAGTATCGCATCCTGCGCGGCCACGGCACCGAGCGCGCCGGCACCAGCCCGCTCGACCGCGAGAAGCGGCAGGGCACGTTCCACTGCGCCGGCTGCGACCAGGCGCTGTTCAGTTCGGCGACGAAGTTCGATTCCGGCACCGGCTGGCCCAGCTTCTGGCGGCCGCTCGAAGGGGCAGTCGGTGAGTCCGAGGACAACAGCCTGTTCATGTCGCGCACCGAGGTGCACTGCGCCAACTGCGGCGGCCATCTGGGCCACGTCTTTCCCGACGGACCGCCGCCGACGGGCCTGCGCTACTGCATGAACGGCGCGGCGATGAGCTTCAAGCCGGGTACGGTCGGGTAGGCCGCACCTATTCGGGTTGGACCTCGGCGGGGGAGAGGTCCGGCCCGTCGAGCGACATGCGGAACTGGAAGTTCTCGGGGCTGGCGAGGAATTCCAGATATTCCACCGCGCGGTCCTCCTGGTCGAAGACCTGGCGGCGCAACTCGATCAGCGGGGAGCCCACCTTCGTGTCCAGGCGCTTCGCGACGATCGGATCGGCGAGGGTCGCCGAGATGCTCTGGTCGCCGCGTGCGTAGAAGCGACCCGCCCGCCGCATCAGCCGGTAGAGCGGCAACGTCGCCAGGTCGCTCTCGGTGAAGCTGCGGCCGACCTCCTCCGGCACCCACGTGGTCAGGTGGGCGATCGGGCGATCCTTGCGGAAGCGCACGCGTACGGCCCGCTGCACCGGCACGGCGCCGACGCCCAGCATCTCCTGCACCTGGGGCGAGGCGGTCTCGTAGCCGAACTCGATCACGCGCGCCTCGGTGTGCTTGCCGAACGCCTCCATGCTCTTGAAGACGCTGGTGATCGGCATCCGCAGCGGCGCCGGCAGGGCGTCGGCGCGCACATAGGTGCCGCGCCCCTGGCGCCGCTCGATCAGGTCGGCCCTGTCCAGACTCTCCAGCGCGCGGCGCACGGTGATGCGCGACACGTCGAACATGCGCGTCAGCGCCTCCTCCGGCGGCAGCGGCTCGCCGGCGGGATGCCGGCCGGAGAGAATCGCCTCGCGCAGGATCAGGTAGATCTGATGATGCAGCGGCGTGCCGAGCCGTCTCTCGACCTTCAATGCGTCTTTCCTTCCGAGCGGGACCCGTGGGCGGGCGGCGATCGTACCGGGCAAGCCCTGCAATTCCAGCCGCGATGCGCTTGCCGCCGCGACGGGGACGCGTTGACAGCGCCCGGTCCGCTTGTAATGGTATCATGACAACAAGCGAACGGCAGGCGTGAAAGCGCCGCGGTTCGGCGGGCCGGAACCGGTCCGAAAAAGACGTGTCGGAGGATGCCCATGAGCGGCGACTCGTCCCTGGACCTGGGACCCGTCGAGGATTTTCCCACCGGGCGGTACCGCCTGTTCGAGGTCGGTCGGCGCGAGATCGGCGTCGTGCGGCTGGCGGACGGCAGCGTGCACGCCGTTCTGAACCGCTGTCCGCATCGCGGCGCCCCCGTCTGCCGCGGCACCGTCACGAGCACGCTGCTGCCGTCCGACCCGGACGACCTGACGATCGGCTACGAGGGCGAGATCGTCCGCTGCCCGTGGCACGGCTACGAGTTCAGCGTGCGCAGCGGCGAGTGCCTGTTCATCGGCGGCGGCATCCGCCTGCACACCTTCCCGGCGGCCGTGCGCGACGGCCGCGTCCACGTCGAAGGCGTCCCGGCCCGAGTCGCGCGCGCCGCGGGCCGGCACGTCAGCACGGAGTAGCGCGATGGCGACCATCGACATGGAGCGCAAACCGGTCGCAGCGAAGGATCCGCTGGCGGGCCAGATCGTCGACTGCGACGTCCACCCGGTCGTGAAGGGCGGGCTGAAGACGGTCTTTCCCTACATGCCGGCGGCATGGCGCCATCGGATCGAGACCAAGGGCGCCTCGGTCGGCATGAGCGCGCTGTCGCCGCGCACTGCGGTGCCGCACGGCGGGACGGCGGTGCGCGCCGATTCCGAGCCGCCGGAGGGCGGGCCGGGCGGGTCCAGCCGTTCCTGGATGCTGAAGCAGCTGATCGAGCCGCACGGCATCGACATCGCTGTCCTCAACTGCCTGCAGCCGGGTGCGCTGGCGGTGGCGCTGGCGGGACCGGACGAGAGCGCCATCCTGTGCTCGGCCTTCAACGACTATTTCCTGGAGGAATGGCAGCTCGCCGACGGCAGCGGCCCGCTGCGCTATGCGATGGTCGTGCCGACGCAGATGCCGGAACTGGCGGCGCAGGAGATCGACCGGCTGGCCGACCAGAAGGGCATCGCGGCGATCTTCATGCCGCTGCTGAACATCCCGATGGGGAACCGGCACTACCATCCGATCTACGAGGCCGCGCAGCGGCATAACCTTCCCATTCTGCTGCACGTGACGGGGACGGAGAACGTCTATCACGGCGCGCCCGTGGTCGCCGGCGGCTGGCCGGAATCCTTCATCGAGCGCTACGTGTCGCTTTCCCAGGTCGGCGAGGCCAACCTGGTCAGCCTGGTCTTCAGCGGGGTGCTGGAGCGCTTCCCCGGCCTGCGCGTGCTGTTCGTCGAGTACGGCTTCAGCTGGGCCGTGCCGCTGCTCTGGCGGATGGACAAGGCGTGGCGCGGCGTGCGCTTCGACACGCCCTGGGTCAAGCGCTCCCCCATCGACTATGTGCGCGAGCGCGTGCGCTTCGCCACCCAGCCGCTCGACGAACCGCAGGATCCGAAGGACCTGTACCGGATGATCGAGATGCTGGGCGACGAGCACCTGCTGTTCGCCACCGACTACCCGCACTGGGACAACGACATGCCGATGCAGAGCCTGCGCGGCCTGTCGCCCGAGGCGCGCCGCCGGGTTTTCGTCGACAACGGCCGCAACTTCCTGCGCCTCTGACGCCGAGGCCGCCCACCGTTTTCCGATCCGAGGAGATACCCCGCCGTGACACGCCCGACCACGAGACTGCGCGAACTCCTGAAAGGCCCGAAGATCGTCCAGGCACCCGGCGTGGTGGACTCCGTCGGAGCCCGCATCGTCGCCAAGGAGGGCTTCGAGGCGATCTACATGACCGGCGCCGGCACCACCGCGTCGCGCCTCGGCTGGCCGGACGTCGGCCTGCTGACCATGACGGAGATGGCCGACAACGCGCAGCGCATCGCCGAGGCCTCGGGCCTGCCGCTGATCGCCGATGCCGACACCGGCTATGGCGGACCGCTGAACGTGCAGCGGACGATCCGCACCTACGAGCGCGCCGGCGTCTCGGCGCTGCACATCGAGGACCAGAACTGGCCGAAGCGCTGCGGCCACCTGGAAGGCAAGACGCTGATCCCGGCCGAGGAGATGGCGGCGCATCTGCGCGCGGCGTGCGACGCGCGGCTCGACCAGGACTTCGTCATCATCGCGCGCACCGACGCGATCGCCGTCGAAGGCTTCGACAAGGCGATGGAGCGGGCGAAGCTCTACGAGGAGGCGGGCGCCGACGTGATCTTCGTCGAGGCGCCGCGCACGATGGAGCAGCTCCAGGCGATCCCCAAGATGCTGAACGTGCCGACGCTCTACAACATGGCCTCGTCCGGCAAGACGCCCTTCCTGACGGCGGACGAGATGCAGGAGCTCGGCTTCCGCCTCGTCATCTATCCGAACTTCATGCTGATGGCGGCGATCCCGGCGATGACCCGGGTGCTGCACGAGCTGAAGCGGACCGGCTCCATCAAGGGGATGCTGAACGAGGTGGCCAGCTTCACCGAGTTCTTCGACCTGATGGGCATGGACCAGGTGAAGGAGCTGGAGGCGCGCTACCAGGTCTCCGACAAGGCGCGCGCCGGGTACTGACGACGGCGGGCGGCAGGCCGGGCCCGCGGACCGGACGACCCCGCCCGATCGAGAGCCGCCGCGCGGGAGCGTGGCGGAAACAAGAAAATCTGGAGACGGAAATGTCCTTCAACGCTTCTCTCGGACGACTCATCAAGTGGTCGCTCGCCTCTCTCGCAGCCGTCGCACTGGCGGCACCCGGCGCACGCGCGGCCGACTGGCCGCCGTCGGGCCACAGGATGCAGTTCGTCGTGCCGTTCAACACCGGCGGCAGCGCCGACCGGCTGGCGCGCGGCCTCGCGACCTTCCTGCCGAAGGAACTGAACGACGTGTCGATCACCGTCGTGAACCGGCCCGGCGCCTCGGGCGCACTGGGTGCGGCGTGGTTCCAGCAGCAGCGCGACGACGGCAGCGCCTTCCTGGTGATGCAGGCGACGCCGTTCCTCGCCAACGCCATCCTGCAGACCGACATCCCGGTGAAGTGGGAAGACTTCGACGTCATCAACACGCAGTGGATCGACTACGCCATCGTGGCGGTGCCCAAGGACAGCCCGGTCAAGACCTTCGAGGACCTGGTCACCAAGCTGCGCTCCGGGCCCGGCGCGGCGAGCACGGGCGCCATGGTCGGCAGCGGCGCCTATCTGCAGCAGCTCGGCATGCTGGAGCTGCTGAACATCCCGAAAGAGAACGTGCGCTTCGTGACCTATGACGGCGGCGGGCCGCTGCGCACCGCCATCGCCGGCGGTCACCTGGACTTCACCTTCGCCGCCGCCCAGGGCTCCGAGGTGATCCGCGACCGCATCCGCTCGATCGCCGTCGTCAACGCGAAGCCGGTCAAGGAGTGGGAGGGGCCGCTCTTCAACGAGGTCCTGAAGGAGAAATACGACGTCACGATGCCGCTGTTCAGCAGCTACACGACGTCGGTGATCGCCCACAAGACCTTCAAGGAGAAGCATCCCGAGCGCTACAAGACCTTCGTGGACGCCTACAAGCGCACGCTGGAGCGCGAGGACTATCAGGACTGGCTGAAGCAGAACCAGATCGGCGGCGAATGGCTCGGCCCCGAGGAGAGCAAGCGGCTGACGACCGAGGGCTATGAGGGCCTGAAGAAGTACAGCCACCTCGCCAAGACCAACTGACGCCAGAAGGCCGTGCGGTCCGGACGCCAGGCGTTCCGGGCCGCGCAGGCTGGAGTGAAGGACATGCGTCCGCCTCTGCTTCGGCGTCCCGCCGACCTCGAACATCTCTGCATCCTGGCGGTGATCGCCGGATGGATCGCCTGGTTCCTGCGCGACGCCGTGCGCGCGTCGCCGAGCATCGAGAACCTGATGCTGATCGCGCCCGTCGCGGTCCTGGCGCTCGGGCTCTGCCTGCTGTTGGCGGCGACCACGGTCGTCGGGCGCCACCGCGCGGACACGATCCTGCCGCCGTCGCTGCGGGACGAGCGCCGGACGCTGACCTTCATCGCGCTGTTCGCGGCCTATGTCGGCGGCCTCGCCTATGTGGCCTTCGACCTGTCGACCTTCCTGTTCGTCGCGATCTCGCTGCTGCTGCTTGGCGAGCGCAACCGCCTGCTGGCGGTGGGCTACGCCGCGGTGTTCGCGTGGCTGACGACCATGGCGCTGCGCGAGATGCTGCCCTTCCCCTTCCCGTCGCTGCTGGTGTGAGCGCGCGATGATCGATTTCACCGCCTTCGCCGGCGCGACCGACCTGCTGTTCGGTGCGTGGCAGCCGTGGCTCGCCGTGCCGCCCGGCCTGATCATCGGCCTCGTCTTCGGTGCCGTGCCGGGCCTGTCCGTGCCGGTCGCCATGGCCGTCTTCCTGCCGCTGACAGCCTACATGGACTTCCTGTCGGCGATGCTGTTCCTGACGGCGATCTTCACCGGCGGCTCGTTCGGCGGCGCCATCCCGGCGATCCTGATGAACGTGCCGGGCACCGCGTCCGCGGTGGCGACGGCGTTCGACGGCTATCCGATGGCGCGGCAGGGGCGGCACAGCGCTGCCCTCGGCCTGGCGCTCGCGGCGTCCACGGTCGGCACGGGGATCGGCTACATCATCCTCTTCTGCTTCGTCAGCCCGATCGCCGAAGCGGTGCTGATGCTGGGGCCGGTGGAGATGTTCGTCATCGCCGCCTGGGGCCTGACGCTGATCGCCGCGCTGGGCCAGGGCAGCTTCGCCAAGGGCCTGCTGGCGGGCCTGCTGGGCGTGCTGATCGGCACGATCGGCATGAGCGCGCGCGGCGACGTCCGCGGCACCGGCGGGTCGATGATGCTGCTCGACGGCGTCGCGGCGATCCCGGCGCTGATCGGCCTGTTCGCGGCCTCCGAACTTTTCCGCCTGATCCGCTCCAACTACATCGTCGAGGACGAGGGCAGCCGGCGGCTGGACTTCGGCGCGATCCTCCGCGGCATGGGGGCGGCCTTCCGCTACCCCGGCGTCCTGCTCCGCGGGTCGCTGATCGGCGTCATCATCGGCGCCATTCCGGGCGTGGGCTCCTCGGTCGCCAACCTGGTCTCCTATTCCGAGACGCAGCGCCGGGCCAAGGATTCCAGCCAGTTCGGCAAGGGCGATCCGCGCGGCGTGGTCGCTTCGGAATCGGCCAACAGCAGTTCCGAGGGCGGGTCGATGGCGACGCTGCTGGCGCTCGGCATCCCGGGCGGCGGCGCCACCGCGGTGATGCTGGGCGCCTTCGCCATGCACAACATCACCGGCGGCCCGCGCTTCATCGGCGAGAATAAGGACCTGATCTACGCGATCATCCTGGGCAACTTCGCCCAGGTGGCCCTGCTGGTGGTGCTCGGGCTGGGCTTCGTGTTCATCGCCACGGGCATCGTGCGCGTGCCGGTGCGCTATCTGGTGCCGTCGGTGATCGTGCTGTCGATCTACGGCTCCTTCTCGCTCGTCGGCAACATGGTCGGGCCGGTGACGGTGCTGGTCTTCGCGATCATCGGCTGGATGATGCGGCGGCACTCCTACCCCGTGGCGGCCACTGTGATCGGCATCCTGCTGGGGCGGATGGCCGAGGGGGAACTGCTGCGCTCCTATCAGATCAGCGGCGGCGACATCGCCTTCATCCTGTCGCGGCCGATCGCGATGGTGCTGTTCCTGCTGCTCCTCGTCTCGCTGCTCTATCCGCTGCTGCAGGCACGCGGCGGCAGTTTCTTCAAAAGGCGTGCGGCCTGATGGCCGCGACCCCAACGACGGAGGCGTCACCCGTGTCCAGCCCTAAGACGATGCTCGACAAGATCTGGGACGAGCACGAGATCCTGAAGGACGACGATGGCCAGTCGCTGCTGCTGGTCGCGCGCCACCTCGCGCACGACGGATCGTTCCACGCCTTCTCCTTCCTGAAGAAGCGGGGCATGCGGCCGCGCCGCCCGGACCAGACCTTCGCGACGCCCGACCACGGCATCTCGACCCTCAGCCACCGGTTCGAGGACATCACCGATCCCG
Organism: Constrictibacter sp. MBR-5; assembly: GCF_040549485.1. Taxonomy (NCBI): domain Bacteria; kingdom Pseudomonadati; phylum Pseudomonadota; class Alphaproteobacteria; order Rhodospirillales; family Allostellaceae; genus Constrictibacter; species Constrictibacter sp. MBR-5. The sequence continues at coordinate 110,442 of NZ_JBEPTK010000008.1, read as the reverse complement.
ACCAGCGCCGGGTCGTCGACGGGCTGAAGAACAATGCGGCCGAGTTCGGCTTCACCCTGTTCGGCCTGGGCGACGAGCGGCAGGGCATCGTGCATGTCGTCGGGCCGGAGCAGGGGCTGACGCAGCCCGGGCTGATCCTGGTGTGCGGCGACAGCCACACCTCGACCCACGGCGCGCTGGGCGCGCTGGCCTTCGGCATCGGCGCGTCGGAGGTCTGCCACGTGCTGGCGACGCAGACCGTGTGGCAGCGCAAGCCGAAGACCATGCGCATCACCGTCGACGGCGAGCGCCCGGCGAATGTGACGGCGAAGGACGTGATCCTGGCGATCATCGCCAAGATCGGCGCCAACGGCGGCAACGGGCATGTCATCGAATATGCCGGGTCGGTTATCCGCGGCATGACCATCGAGGAGCGCCTGACCGTCTGCAACATGTCGATCGAGGCGGGCGCGCGCGCCGGCATGATCGCCCCGGACGAGACGACCTTCGCCTATCTGAAGGGCAAGCCCTATGCGCCGAAAGGGGCGCAGTGGGACGAGGCGGTCGCCTTCTGGAAAACGCTGCCGAGCGATCCGGACGCGCGGTTCGACGTCGAGGTGAAGCTCGACGCCGCCGACCTGTCGCCGATGGTGACCTGGGGCAACAGCCCCGAGGAGGCGGCGCCGGTGACCGCGGTGGTGCCCGATCCGTCGGCCATAACCGACGCCAAGCAGCAGGCGGCGATGCGCGAGACGCTGGAGTATATGGGCCTGACGCCGGGCATGAAGATCGCCGACGTGGCGGTCGACCAGGTGTTCATCGGCTCCTGCACCAACGCGCGCATCGAGGACCTGCGCGCCGCCGCCGCGATCGCCGCCAAGGGCAGGGCGGTCATTCCCGCCATGGTCTCGCCCGGCTCGTCGCTGGTGAAGAAGCAGGCCGAGGCCGAGGGCCTGGACGCGATCTTCAAGGCGGCGGGGTTCGAGTGGCGCGAGTCCGGCTGCTCGATGTGCGTCGGCATGAACGGCGACCTGGTTGCTTCGGGCAAACGCTGCGCCTCGACCTCGAACCGCAACTTCAAGGGACGGCAGGGCCGCGGCAGCCGCACCCACCTGATGAGCCCGGCGATGGCCGCCGCAACCGCCCTGCGCGGCCGCATCACCGACGTCCGCGACATCGTCTGACCGGAGGCACGACCATGGCACCATTCGACAAGCTCACCGCCGTCGCCGCGCCGATCGACCTGCCGAACGTCGATACGGACCAGATCGCGCCCGCCCGCTTCCTGCGCCGGCCGCGCGACGAGGGCTATGCGGACATCCTGTTCCACGACGTGCGCAAGACGCCCGATGGCGCGCTGAAGCCGGACTTCGTGCTGAACAAGCCGGCATACGCGAACGCCGGAATCCTGGTCGCCGACCGCAATTTCGGCGGCGGGTCGAGCCGCGAGCAGGCGGTGTGGGCGCTGGTCGACGACGGCATCCGCTGCATCATCGCCGTCAGCTTCGGCGACATCTTCTACAACAACTCGGTGAAGCACGGCCTGCTGCTGATCCGTCAGGACGCGGCGGACGCCAAGCGCATCCGCGAGGAACTGCACGCGGCACCGGGGGCGACGATGACGGTCGACCTGGACCGGCAGATCTTCACCACGCCGGCGGGCGCGATGATCGGCTTCGACATCGAGCCGTCGCGCAAGCGCCGGCTGCGGCTGGGCCTGGACGACATCGACCTGACCCTGCAGCACGACGCCCAGATCGCCGCCTTCGAGCAGATCTACCGCGCCCGGCGGCCCTGGCTGTTCCCGGCCTGACGACCGAGACCCGGCGGCCCGAAGGCCGCCGGGGGAGGCGATTCAAGCCACGACCGGCTCGATCGTGCCGCTGATCCAGCGGGCGATGGCGGTCATGCGGGCGTCCTCGTGCTGCTGGCCCATCACCTGGACGCCGACGGGCATGCCGCCGACCGCCATCATCGGCATGGTCACGACCGGCGCGAAGAGCATCGAGCTGGGTGCGTTGAAGACGAAGTCGCCGGTCGGGCGCGGCGCCAGCGGCTGGCCGGGGACGTCGCCGGACCAGATCGGCGCGGGGCCGGGGCAGGAGAGCGAGATCACCGCGTCGGCGAGCGGCGCCAGCGTCGCGTGCACCTGCTGCGCCTGCATGCGGACGAGCAGGGCCGCGCGGTAGTCCTCCGGCGTCATCGCCTCGGCCTTGGCCAGCGTCGCCTTGGCGCGCTCGCTGACGCCGTCGGGATTGGCGTCGACGATGGCGCGCTGGCCCCAGCGGTTCTCCCAGCTGGTGACCTGGTTGCAGGTGGCGCGGCCGTTGGCCACCGCCTGTTCCAGCGCCTCGACCCAGAGATGGTCGCCGCGCCGGATGAGCGTGACGCCGGCGCTGCGCAGCTTCTCCAGCAGCGCCTCGAAGGCGCCGCGGGTGGCGCCGTCGAGCATCGGCCAGCCCTCGCTCTCCAGCACGATCAGCCGCTCGGGCTTCACCGCCGCGGGCGGCGCCGAGGGGCCCATCAGGCCGACGCTGCCGCGGTCGCCGCCGGCGCGCTTGGCGATCTCGATGGCGACCTGCCACATGTCCTCGATGCAGCCGGCGTGCGGGCCGTGCGTGCTCTGGCTGGTCGCCTGCCGCTCGCCCCGGTTGATGCCGCCCTGGGTGGGCTTCAGGGCGAAGTTGCCGCAGTAGGCGGCGGGCCGGATGATCGAGCCGCCGACCTGGGTGCCGATCGCCGCCGGCACCATGCGCGCGCCGACCGCCGCGGCCGAGCCGGACGACGAGCCGCCGGCGGTGCGCGCCGGGTCGAACGGGTTGGTCGTCGCCGGCGGATGCGCGCCGCCGAGTTCAGCCGTCGTCGCCTTGGCGAGGACGATGGCGCCGGCCTGGCGCAGCGCCCAGACGGCGGCGTTGTCGCGCTTCGGGAAGTTCCCCTTGAACGCCTCGCAGCCCATCTCGGTGGGCATGTCCTTCGTCTCGAGCAGGTCCTTGATCGCGATCGGCATGCCGTCGATGGGCGACAGCGGCTTTCCCGCCTTCCAGCGCGCCCGGCTGGCGTCGGCGGCCTCGCGCGCTCCCGCCTCGTTCATCGACACGATGGCCTTCACCACCGGCTCGCGCGCCGAGATCGTCTCCAGGCAGCGCTCCAGATAGGCGCGCGGGTCGTCGCCGCCGTCGCGGAAGCGCGCCGCGGCGTCATGGAAGGTGAGGGGGCGGTATTCGCGCGGGTCGTAGCGGGTCGCTGACATGGGGTCGGGGTGCTCCTCGGTGGACGCGGGTCCGGCGTCGGGCCGGACCGGTGCGCGCATCGCAGCATCTTTTCGGCGGGATGGCGAGGGGGGCCGGGCTGGCATGCGGCGTCGCTCCGGGGGCACTTCGCGATGCATGCAGACCGCATGCTGCCCGCCGCTTCGCCGCACTCCTTCTGTTTCATATTGGTCCGGACAAAGTCAGTCGGTGTATTCGCGTGCGGCTCGCCATGAAAAATGGCCAAAAATCGTGGTTGATGGATGTCGAGCCCGCGTGCAAAGATTTGAACCGTGAAGTGGTGACTCGAAGTCCGCGAGTCGCCGGTGCGCTAATCTTGTGTCCGGATTCAGCGGAGGTCCCGGGAGAATAATTTTCCACTACATCGTGCCGCGTTCGGACGCGAAAAACCAAAAAATTGGGAGGCACCGTCCATGTCCGACGAAGCGAAACGACCGGCGTTCGTGCAGACGCGCCGCGCATTCATGGCGACGACCACGGCTCTCGCCGGGGCGGCCGCCATCGGCCTGCCGCGCCTCGCGCGGGGGGCCCAGCGGCATCCGAAGCGCGGCGGGGTCCTGCGCTTCGCGACGCGCGACGACACCCGCGGCCTCGATAGCCACCGGAACTTCGTCTACTACGTGTCCCACCCGATGGCCGGCACGACCGGCGGGCTCCTCGACTTCAACGGCAGAATGGAGCCGGTCCCGGCGATCGCCACCGAATGGGACGTTTCCAAGGACCTGAAGACCTGGACGTTCAAGCTGCGCCGCGGGGCGGAGTTCCACAACGGCGAGAGCATCGACGCCGAGGCGGTGAAGTGGAACTACGAACGGATCATGGATCCGAAGATCGGCCACTCCTTCACCCGCGGCGTGCTCGGCGACCTGGAGCGGGTGTCGGTCGACGACAAGTATACGGTGCGCTGCCACCTGAAGAACCCGAGCGCCATCTTCGCCGCCAACCTGATCTACTATCCCGCCAACCTGATGGCGCCGGGCTCGGTGGACCAGGCCGATACCCACCCCGTCGGCTGCGGACCTTTCAAGTTCAAGTCATGGAAACGGCACGACACCACGGAACTGGAGCGTTTCGAAAATTTCTGGGAGACCGACGCCGAGGGCAATGCGCTGCCCTATCTCGACGGATTGATCGGGTATCCGAAGAAGGAGGATCGCGTCCGGCTGACGGCGCTGCGCACCGGAGAGGTCGACCTGATCGACAACATGGCCTATGCCGACGCCGCCGAGTTCGAGAGCAATTACGGCAAGGACTTCAATACCTGGGAAGTCCCGCACGTCGGCACGGCCTACATCTCGTTCAACCAGAAGAACGGGCCGTTCTCGGCGAAGGACAATCCCGACGCGCACCTGCTGCGCATGGCCGCGGCGCACGCCATCGACCATGAGGGTATCCATCAGGCGATCTTCCACGAGCGCGGCGCGATCGCGAAGGGCTTCTACAGCAAGTCGAGCCCCTGGTACGCCGAGGACATCGAGTCCTGGCCGGAATACGACCCGGACAAGGCACGCGCGATCCTGAAGAAGGCGAACGGCGGCGATGCGACCTTCCTGATCGTCGCGCAGGACTCCTATCCGTACATGCACCAGTCCGCCGAGATCGCCCACGCGATGCTCCAGGAGGCGGGCTTCAAGATCTCCCTGGAGATCCATCCCTCGCCGGTGCTGCGCGAGAAGTACCAGAAGGGCGATTTCCATCTCGACTCGTCGGCCAACAGCTATCGCCTCGATCCGGATGCCTGGTACGCGCGGGCGCTGATGTCGACCTCGCCGGACAACAAGCTGCGCTACGGCTACGAGAGCGAGAAGATCGACCAGATGCTGGTCGCGGCGAAGGTCGAGGTCGACCAGGAGAAGCGCCGACAGATCTATCGGGACGTCGACAGCCTGGTGAACAAGGACCTGCCGCTGCTCTACACGCACTACGTGCCGCTGCTGCAGGCCGGTTCGAAACGGGTGCAGGGATACCAGCCGGCGTTCGCCGGGCCGTTCCAATATGCCGGCGGCGGCCTGCGGACGACCTGGCTCGAAGGCTGACGTGGTTGCAGGGCTGACGGCCGTGCCGTTCGGTCGGCCGTCGCCACCCCACCGACCCGATCCCCCGCGCAAGGCAGGGTGCCGATGCTCGCTTACACGCTCCGCCGGATCGTCTATCTCGTGCCCGTCGTGTTCGTGCTGACGGTCGTCGTCTTCGCCTTCGTCGAACTGCTGCCAGGGAACATCGTCGACACGCTGGCCGGCAGCGAGGGCGTCGAGGACCCTGAGGTGCGGCGGGCCCTGGAGGAGGAATTCGGCCTCGACCAGCCGGTCTACGTCCGATACGGGCGCTGGGTATGGCGGGCAGCGCAGGGCGACTTCGGCTATTCGCTGATCACCCGGCGGCCGGTATCGGTCGAGCTGATGTCGGGCATTCCGGCGACCGTCTACCTCGCCCTGGTCGGCATCGGCCTATCGATGCTGATCGCGGTTCCGCTGGGCACGATCGCCGCGGTGAAGCGCAATGCGCCGATAGACTATGCCGCGCAAGTCACGTCCCTGGTCGGCATCTCGATCCCCGAATTCTGGTTCGCCATCCTCTGTGTGCTGCTCTTCTCGCTGCACCTCGGCTGGCTGCCGTCGTCGGGCTATGTCAGTCCGTTCGAGGATCCATTCGAAAGCGTGAAATACCTGATCCTGCCCGCGATGGCAGTCGCCGTCCGGCAGGCGGCCTATACCACGCGCCTGACCCGCTCCAGCATGCTCGACGAGATGAACAAGGAGTATGTCGACACGGCGCGCGCGATGGGCTTCTCCGAGCGCAAGGTGATCTTCAAGTACACGCTGCGCAACGCGATGATCCCAACGGTGACGATCAGCGGCCTGCAGCTCGCCAATCTGCTGGGCGGCACGGTGGTGCTGGAATCCATCTTCGCCTGGCCCGGAATCGGACGGGCGATCTTCGAGGCGATCATCCAGCGCGACTATCCGCTGATCCAGGCCGGCGTGCTGGTCCTCGGCGTCATCGTCGTGGTCATCAACCTGCTGGTCGACCTCACCTACAGCGTCCTGAACCCCCGCGTGAAGCTGAGCTGAGGAGCTGGAGGATGGACGATCTGGCTGTCCACGACCGCGCGGCCGCACCGGCCCTCGCACAGGTGCCCGCGCAGGTGCCGGCGCCGCCGCCACGGCTGCGGCGTCTGTCGGCGGCGCTGTCCAACGCCTGGTACGAACTGCGCAAGAGCAAGACCGGGTTGATCGGCTTCGCGATGCTGGCGGTGCTGTTCACCGCGTGCATCGCCACGCCGGTGATCGCGACGCACGACCCGGTCCGCCAGAACTACCGCGAACGGCTCGTGCCGCCGAGCGAGGAACATTATCTCGGCACCGACCGGCTGGGGCGGGACATCTATTCCCGCCTGCTCTGGGGTGGCCGGCGGCTCGTGACGATCAGCCTGCTCGCGGTCGCGTTCGGCCTCGCCATCGGCGTTCCCTACGGCGTGCTGACCGGCTATGTCGGCGGCGGGGTCGACACGGCGGCGATGCGCGTCGTCGACGGCCTCCTCGCCTTCCCGGGACTGTTGCTCTACCTGCTGATCGTGACTCTGGCGCGCGAATGGAAGCTGGAGGGCTTCTACAACGACCTGATCCTAATCTTCGCGCTGGGGTTCGCGTTCATGCCGGAGGTGGCGCGGCTGGCGCGCGGCTCGGTCCTGGTCGAGAAGCAAAGGGAGTATGTCGAGGCGGCGCGCTCGATGGGAGAGGGCGGGCTGCGCATCGCGCTGCGCGAGATCCTGCCCAACATCGTCTCCCCTTTGATCGTCAACGCCACGGTGCGCCTGGGCTACGTGATCCTGATCATCGCTGCCCTCTCGTTCCTGGGTCTCGGCACGCCACCGCCGACACCGGACTGGGGAGCGGACCTGAGCGCCGCGCGCGATTACATGGAGACGGCGCCGATGATCGCCATCCTGCCTGGGCTGGCCATCTGCTACACGGTGCTGGCCTTCAACCTCTTCGGCGACGGCCTGCGCGACATCCTGGACCCGCGGCTGGTGGAGCGGTAGGCGGTCCCGGCGGCACGCTAGGCTTCGCGCCGCCGTACCGAGGACCGGCCCCTCGAGGGCCTCGCGGTGGAGAGCGGGACGGCACAGCGCCGACTGTGTGGCTCAGACGTTGTGGCAGGCGACCTGTCGGCCGGTCCCGACGGGGATCAGTTCCGGGGCGATCTCGCTGCAGATCGCGGTCTCGCGCGGGCAGCGGCTGCACAGGCGGCAGCCGGGGGGCGGGTCGATCGGCGTGGTCACTTCGCCCTTCAGGGTCAGCTTCGGCGGCGGCCGGTCGGGGTCGGCCTCGGGGACGGCGGCGAGCAGCGCCTTCGTATAGGGATGCAGCGGGTCGGCGAAGAGGTCGGCGGCGGGGCCGGTCTCGACGATCTTACCGACATACATGACCGCGACGCGGTCGCTGATGTGGCGGATGACGCTGAGGTCGTGGGCGATGAACAGGTAGGTGAGCCCGAATTCCTCCTGCAGGTCGCGGAAGAGATTCAGGATCTGCGCCTGGATCGAGACGTCGAGGGCGGAAACCGTCTCGTCGCCGATGACCAGTTCCGGCCCGACCGACAGCGCGCGGGCGATGGCGATGCGCTGACGCTGTCCGCCGGAGAATTCGTGCGGGTAGCGGTCGATATGCTCGGCGCTCAGGCCGACGCGGTGCAGCAGGTCGAGCACGCGCGCGCGGCGCTCCATCGTGCCGGCGCCGATGCCGTGGAGTTCCATCGGCCGCGACAGGATGTGCGAGACGGTCTTGCGCGGGTTGAGCGAACTGTACGGGTCCTGGAAGACGAGCTGGACGCGCCGGCGCACGGAGCGCATGCGTGCGGGGGAGAAGGCCAGCAGGTCCTCGCCGTCGAGTTCGACCGCGCCGGCGGTCGGCTCCACCAGCCGGGTCACCAGGCGCGCGGTGGTCGACTTGCCGCAGCCGCTCTCGCCGACGAGGCCCAGCGTCTCGCCGCGGCGAATGTGGAAGTCGATGCCGTCCACGGCCTTCAGCGTCCGGACCTTCTCGCCGGCGATGCGCGAGAAGATGTCGGCGTTCAGCATGAAGTGCTTGGTCAGCCCCGCGACACGCAGCAGGGCGTCGGGCGGAGCTGCTGGGGGGAGCGCGGCATCCATGGCGTCACGCATGGCCGTGCAGGTGGCACGCGGCGTGGTGGCCGGGGGCGATCTCGCGGATCGGCGGCGCCTCGCGCCGGCAGACATCCATGGCGCGGTCGCAGCGCGGGTGGAATTTGCAGCCCTTCGGCGGGTCGAGCATGCTGCACACCGAGCCGCGGATCGGCGTCAGGTATTTCGACCGGGCGTCGAGGCGCGGGATCGAATTCAGCAGGCCCACGGTGTAGGGGTGCTGCGGGTTGCGGAAGATCTCGGCCTTTGGCCCCATCTCCACCATGTGCGAGGCGTACATGACGCCGATCCTGTCGCAGGCGTGCGCCACCACGCCGAGATTGTGGGTGATGAAGACCAGCGACATGTCGAGCCGGCCGATCATCTCGGTGATCAGCTCCAGGATGGTCGCCTGGATGGTGACGTCGAGGGCGGTGGTCGGCTCGTCGGCGATGAGAAAGTCCGGATTGCAGCTGAGCGCCATGGCGAGCATCACGCGCTGGCGCATGCCGCCCGAGAACTCGTGGACGTAGCTGTCGAGCCGTTGCCCGGGCGAAGGGATGCCGACCAGGCCCAGCAGATCGACCACGCGCTCGCGCGCCTCGCGCCGCGTGAGGCCGAGATTTGTGCGCAGCGCGTCGGAAATCTGGTCGTGGACGGTGAACACCGGGTTAAGGGCGCTCATCGGTTCCTGGAAGACCATCGCGATCCGGCGGCCGCGCAGGCTGCGCATTTCGGCGTCGGAGAGGTCGAGGACATCGTCGCCCTCGAAGCGGATGCTGCCGCGGGCGATCTCGCCGGGCGGCGTCGGGATGAGGCGCATGATCGACCGCGCCGTGACCGACTTGCCGGAGCCGGACTCGCCGACCAGGCCGAAGGTCTCGCGGCGGTCGACGCGAAACGAAACACCGTCGACGGCGGTCAATGCGCCGCGCTTCAAACGAAAGCGCACGGCGAGGTCGTCGACCTCCAATACCGGGTCGCCCATGGCGTCTTACCTCCGTCCCGTGTTATGAGCCGGTCGAGGTCGCGTGTCTTTCGACATGCGCCGGTCCGGCCGCTTTCTATTGCGGGTACGTTGGGTATTCTTCTCCCTGTGTCCATGAAGACTACAGGGCGCGGCGACGGCCGTGCAAGTAAAGAAGTCGGTGCTTGGGCAGGAGCGGACGAGGACATGACGGACATCGCGTTTCAGGGCGGGCGGATATATCTGGATTTCGCGTCTGCACGCGCAGCGTCGCCGGCACTCGCGCCGCCGATCCTCTTCGTGCACGGCGTCGGGGCCGACACGGCGATCTGGAACGACTGGCGCGGCGTGCTCGGCGGCGCGTTCGCCACCGCGGCGCTCGACCTGCCGGGTCACGGGCGGTCGTTCCGGCCGGCGGGGCCGATCGCCTGGACCTTCGACGACATCGCCGGCCTGGTGCGCGATGCGGCGGCGGCGACGATGCGCGAAGCGGGCGCCGGGCGCATCGTCCTGGTGGGCGAGTCCGTCGGCGGCACGGCCTGCCTCGCCGCGGCGGCCGGCAACCCGCTGGTCGCGGCGGTGGCCGTCTGCTCGACGGCGCATCTGGGCGGGCGCCTGGAGAATGTCCGCCCATGGCGCGAGCGCATCGCCGCCGACGGCCTCGGTGCCTGGTCGGACGACATGCTGGAGAAGCGCTTCGCCCCCGGCCAGACGGACGAGGCGCACCGCGCCTGGTTCGGCGCCGCACAGCGGGCGAGCGACGCGGAATCCATACTGGCGCTGGCCGACCTGCTGGTCGGGCTGGACCTGACGCCGCGACTGCCCTCGATCGCGTGCCCCGTGCTGCTGATGCACCCGGACGCCAGCCCGTTCATCCCGCTGGAACTGGCGGTTGCGCTGAAGCGCGGCCTGCCGGACGCCGACCTGATGGTCCTCCCCGGCACCCGCCACGGCATCGCCTGCTCCCACGGGGACGCATGCGCGGGGGCGGTGGTGGATTTTCTGGGGCGGCGGGGGGTGATTTAGGGCGCGCGTCTATTTGACGACGAGCCGGACGGTGCTGCCCTCGCCCTGCGTACTGGACCGCGTGCGGGAGCCGCCCGGCGACTGAAGCGTCACGGTGATCCCGCCCGCGGCGCTCGTCTGGGTCAGCTTGCAGGAGAGGCCCCGGCCGTTGAACGCGCGTGTCACGGGGACCGCCGACTCGATCTCGACCGTCGACACGCCGGCGGCGGTCTCGATCTCGCAGGACGCACGAAAGGTCGTGCCGTCGCTGCCCGTGACGCCGAGCACGTATTCACGCTCCGGCCGCACCGCTGTCGCACCGTCTGCACCGAATGAGGCGGCGAGCGTGACGGGAATCAAGCCTCCGACTGCGAGACGCTTCCACATTGCCCGTCTCCATGCTGCCGCAACCGCGGCCCGCGTTCCGAAGATCCGGACGCGCGGCGCACGGTACGGTTCGTGTTCGTCCGGAACCTATCTTAGTGGTTTAGTAAGTCTGCCCCTATACGGGTTATCGCGGATTCAAACGATCATCGTGATGCAGCATGCTGCATCGAAGAAGCGAGGCGGGAAGGGTTCGAGATGAAGGGTTTCGGGGGGCGATTTCTCGGCGGGATCGCGGCCGCAGTTATTGTGGGCATGACCGCGACGGTCCCGGCCGTGGCAGGGGAACTGGTCCACCAGTTCACGAACCCTTCGTTCGGCGGCAACCCGTTCAATTCCAGCCACCTGCTCGGCATCGCCAATGCCCAGAACGACTACACCGACCCATCGGCACGCAGCTCGTCTTCCGCGACGGCCGGCCTGAGCCAGGGCGAGCTGTTCGCGCGGCAGCTGGAGAGCCGTCTGTTGAGCGGTCTGGCCAGCCAGGTGACCGACGCGATCTTCGGGCCGAACCCGCAGGACAGCGGAACCGTCCAGTTCGGCGAGCAGACGATCACGTTCGTGCGCGGCCTTGAATCCATCGTGCTGACGATCTTCGACGATCGCACCGGCGAGAGCACGCAGATCCAGGTTCCGACGCTCACCCCCTAATCGGCGCCGCGCCGCAATCGTTTTTCGGGAGACGATCTGATGAAATCTGCGCTTGCGCGGCGCGGGCTGGCCGCCGGCCTGTTCGCCGCTGCCCTCTCGGGTTGTACCGTCCAGCAGATGGCGAAACCGCCGGCACCGGTGGAGAGCACGCCGATGCAGATGACGCTGACCGCACTGCCGCCGCCGGCGCGCAAGGTGCCGGTCACCGTCTTCAAATATCCGGACCTCACCGGCCAGTACAAGCCGAGCCAGACAGTGCAGTCCTATTCGCGCGCCGTCAGCCAGGGCGGCCTCGCCGTCCTTGCCAAGGCGCTGATGGATGCGGGCAACGGGCAGTGGTTCACCGTGCTCGAGCGCGAGGGGCTGGACTCGCTCCTCAAGGAGCGCGCGATCATCCGCGAGACGCGTGCGGCGTATCTCTCCGGCGACGGGCGGCAGTTGCCGCCACCGCCGCCGCTTCTCTATTCCGGGATCATCTTCGAAGGCGGCATCGTCGGCTACGACAGCAACACGCTGACGGGCGGGGCCGGGGCTCGCTACCTCGGGATCGGCGGCAGCACCGAGTATCGCGAGGACACGGTCACGGTCAGCCTTCGGGCGGTGAGCACGCAGTCCGGCGAGGTCCTGAAGATGGTCTCGGCGAAGAAGACCATCCTGTCCTACGGTCTGTCGGCCAGCGTGTTTCGCTTCGTCGCTTTCAAGGAGTTGCTGGAGATTGAGGCCGGGCTGACCCAGAACGAGCCGGGTTTCGTGGCGTTGCAGCAGGCGATCGAGCATGCAGTCTATTCGATGATCGTGGAGGGCGCGATGGCGGGCCTGTGGGATTTTCAGAACCCCGGCGACCGCCAGCGCGTGATCGAGGAGTATCGTATCGCGAGCGCCGCGCTTCCCGACCCGGAGCGGCTGCGCGAACTGGAGGAGACGCCGACGACGGTCGTCCGCGATCAGCGGAAGGCGCCCGACGACTCCAGTGCCGAGGCGAAGCCGGTGCAGCAGGGGGCCTATCAGACGAGCGCCCGGGATACGTCCTGGGACGGCTGAGGCGGGAGGCGTCGCCTCCGTCTTGTTACCTGCGGCCCTCGTCCGCGTCGCTGTCGGCACCGATTCCGGTTTCCATGGCGATCCGGATCAGGCGGGATAGGCTGGGCACCGCCATCTTCTGGAATACGCGACTGCGATGCACCTCGATGGTCCGCGGGCTGGCGCCCAGCCGGTGCGCGATGACCTTGTTGGGCTCGCCCGTCAGCATTTCGCTGAGAACTTCGCGTTCCCGCGGTGTCAGGGTTGCGTAGCGTTCGGCCGCGGCGGCCCGCTCCGCCTGTCGAAGCGTGACGTCGCGGCGGCTGTCGACCGCGCGCGCGACCGCCGCCAGGAACTCCGCGTCGCAGAACGGCTTCTGCAGGAAATCGAGCGCGCCGCCCTTGAGGGCGCGCACGGCGGTCGGCACGTCGGCGTGACCGGTCAGCACGATCAGCGGCACGTCGTGCCCGGCGCTCGCGAGCCTGTCCTGCAATTCCAGCCCCGACATCCGGGGCATCTGGATGTCGACGATCAGGCAGTCGCAATCGACCCATCCCTGGTCGTCGAGGAACGGCAATGCGCCGTCGTATATCCGCGTCCGGTAATTCTCCGCCTCCAGCAGGCAGCGCAGCGAGTCGGCAAAGCCGGCATCGTCGTCGACGATGCACACGCTGGGAAGATCAGGCATCGGCCGTGGCCCTGGCGCCGACCCCGACCGTCGCCGGTGCAACCGCCGGCAGCGTGAATGCGAAGGTCCCCGTTCCGCCGCGGTCCAGGCGGCCTCCGTGCGCGGCGATGATGGACCGGCAGACGGTCAGTTCGAGTTCGCCGGGCTCATGCCCGGCACGGGCCGGCGCCGCGTCGACCGTATCGGCGATCTCGATGCGGATCTTCTCGGATCCGACACTGCGCGCGCTCACGGTCACCCGGCGCACCGGCTCGTCTTCGAACGCTTCGACGGCGCTCCGGACGAGGGTCAGGATGACGTGCTGGAACTGCGGGCGGATCAGCGCCGCCTCCGGCAGGTCGGCCGGGATGTCCAGGTCCAGGGCGACGTTGCGCGTGAAAGCGTCGACGCGCGCCGCGTCGACGGCCTCCTCGACGATGCCCCGCAGGTCGCTCGCCCGCATCTCGTCCGGATCGTGATCGAACACCGACTCCACCTCGGCGATCACGCGGTAGGCGCGGTCGGCTTCTCCCGCCAGACGGTCGAGGACCTGCATCACCTGGTGCGGGCAGGCGTCGCGGTGGAGCAGCCGTCGGGCCGTATTCAGATAGTTGAGCATGGCGCCGCGCGGCTGGTTCAGCCTGTGCGAAAGGCTGTTCGCGACCTCGCGCATCGCATTCAGCCGCGCACTGTCGACCAGTTGCATCTGCAGTCGTCTGGCGCGCTCATGACATCTGCGCCGCTCCGTAACGTCGGTGATGGTGTACTGAAGTGCCGTGATGCCGTGCCACTGGGTAGGCTGGATCAGGAGGTCGACCCAGGCCGTCGACCCGTCGGGACGATCTGCACGGACCGTGATGCGGCTGTGCGTCCGGCCGCCCGGCGTGTCGACGAGCCCGGTCGCCGTGCGCCCCACCAATGCCGGGTCGGCGAACAGGCCGGCCACGTCGGGCCGGTCCAGAAGCATGGAGGCGCACGTGAATCCAAGGATTCGGGCGCAGGCGTCGTTGGCGTAGACCGGGCGCGAGCCGCATTCGACGAGAATGCCCTGGGCCGATCGATCGATAAGGTTTCGGAACGTCTGGTCGCCGACAGAAACCCGATCCTCGCGGATCGGGCCGGTCATCTCCAACATCATTCTCCCCCCGGGTCGTTTCCCATCCCCGATCTTTTGCCGACCTGCCCGCTCGACGTCGCCGTTCGAGCGGGCGCAGATTCAGGATGATTGTGGCGTCGACCCAATGTTCAACCGATTAACGCCGTTCGGCGTGATGGCGCTCACACCGCTTCCTCCTCCCGAGAACCGCAGATGCCGGACGGTGGTGTGCCGGATGGCCATCGCTCGAACCTTCCTGGCGCGGCCGACGACCTATCGAAGGATACTAGCATAAGTAGTAGCACGTACGGGAAGAACCCAATTCTCGAAAATTGTATCTTTCGGCAATCTGTCCGGACGTTAAGCGGCTGTTAACGCACTACCGTCGGGAGCGGGGGGATGCGGCCAGACAGCCCAGCGATGACGTCCAGGTCCGCCGCGGGAGCTTCCGGGGTCGCGACATGGACTTTGGTGCGGAGCAGGCGCACCGGGATCCATCAACGAACGAAGGTTGGGCAGAAACCATGAAGAAGATCTTTCTCGTCGGCGCCTCCGTCTTCGCCCTCGGCATGGGCAGCGCGATGGCAGGCAACGAAAGCGAAGTCTTTCAGGCCGACACCAGCAACACCGCGACGGTGAGTCAGACGCAGGCGGGTGCCGCGGGCAACGACTCGCTCGTGGACCAGGGCGGCCAGCGGGGTTCCGTCTTCGTCGAGCAGGTCGGCAGCGGGAACATCTCGGACGCCATTCAGCAGGCGGCGGCTCGTGACGGCATCATCACCGTCAATCAGAGCGGCAGCGCGAACACCTCGGATGTGATCCAGGGTGAAGTGAAGAAAATCGGCGTCCATGCCAGCCGGGCCGAAGTCGACCAGACTGGCGACTCGAACGAGGCGCTGATCCGTCAGGGCACCGCGTCCACCTTCGAGCGTTACAACGGCACGATCGAGCAGGTCGGCAACACCAACCTCGCGACGATCTACCAGTCGGCCACGGTCGGTGGTGCTGGCCGGATGACCAGCTCGCGCGCTTCGATCTTCCAGAACGGCAATGACAACGAGGCCGTCACCGAGCAGTACCCGACCGGCTCGATCGGGAACGGCCTGGGCAGCGGCAACAACTCCGACACACAGCAGCTCGGTGACGGCAGCTACGCCTCCGTCTCGCAGGCCGGCGGTGGCAACAGCTCGACCGTTCAGCAGGACGTCGTCGCTGGTGGTGTCGGTCACTTCGCGCAGGTGACGCAGATCGGCAACGGCCACGACAGCATGGTCAGCCAGATCGGTTCCGGTCACTCCGTGACGGTGACGCAGAACTGAGCGGTTTGGGGAGGCGGCGATCGCCGCCTCCCGTGCCTCCGGGTTTCACGAGGAGCGATCATGCGTGCGGCGGGCGTCCCCACAGCACTTTGTGCGCTGGCCGTTCTCGGCGGATCGGTCAATACGCCCGCAGAGGCGCAGAGCATCGCCTACATCCAGCAGGTCGGGCAGCAGCACCGGGCGGAGATCGTCCAGGAGAGCAGCCCCTCGAGCAGCGCGCTCATCGCGCAGCGCGGCGCATTTCACGATCACCGGATCGCGCAGCGCAACGGCAGCGACAACTACGCTGCGATCGACGCGCGCGGAAATCCGGGCGGCGGAGCCGCTGCGGGTGATGCGGGGTCGATCAGTCAGAGCGGCGCGCACCAGACGGCGCTGACGTTCTCGGCGGGATCCGGCAACGATTTCTCCATCGAGCAGAGCGGCGGCGACGGCGCCAACCTCGCGGCGCTCGTCCAGACGGGACGGCGCAATCGTGCGACGGTCGAGCAGTCCAATTCGGCGCCGCCGTCCGCCGCGGGCGGCGCCACGGGCGCTTCCGGCTTTGCCGCCGCGGCGCGCGGGCTCGATTTCGGCGGCAGCGGGCTCGCCAGCCAGATCCAGGGCATGGCCCTGGGTTCCGCCAATGCCACCCTTCAGGTCCAGGCTGGCACAGACAATACGGCGTCGGTGTCGCAATCGGGGCAGGGGAACCTCGCGATCCAGACCCAGATCGGCAACGGCAATACGATGAGCGGCGCGCAGGTCGGCGACGGAAACACGTTGGTTCACACGCAGGTCGGCAACGGCATCGTCGGGCCGGACATCGTACAGTCGGGCCACCAGAGCATCACGATCACCCAGATCAAGCCGTAGGATGGCGGCCTCGCCGGCGACGCGCGAGGCGCGGCGTGACAGGTGCCTCTGCAACTTTCATACTCGCGCTCGGAGTGCGCTGGTTCGTAGCGAGAGCGTGATGCATCGGTCCCTGATCAAGAGCCTGTTCGTCGCGGCCGGCCTCGCTGTCGTGCTGTCGTCGTGCAGCGGTTCTTCGCCCGCGTCGGAAGCCGCTGCGGGCCGTACGCCGGCACGCGCCGATGCGGAGGTCTCGCGTCCGCTCGACATTCCCGAGCCGATCGCCGTTCCGGCCGATGCTTCGTCCCCTTACATCCTCCAGGCGGGTCCGGACGACAAGGCTCCGGTCCTCGGCGAACAGGTGGACGGCCGGCGCCATCGCGCCTCTCCCGATACGCCGCTGGCGTTCGAGCGCCCCGCGGACGGAGCGCGCGGCGCGGCGGGCGCCGCCGCGCTGATCCCCGCACCGGCGGCCGATCCGCGCGATCCGGCGGTGGTGGCGCGCCGCATCGGGGAAGGCGGCAGAGGTTCGGCGTCGGACGCGACCTCGCAGATCGTGGGCGGCATCGCGGCCGGACTACAGCCCCTGCCGGGGAGCGAAGCGCCGCCGGCGCAGGGTGGGTTCGACGTTCAGGGGCCAACCGTCGTGCCGGGAAGCGGCGGACCTGTGCAGCCACAGTCGGGCGGCGCGACGCCGGCCCAGTAGGCGCCTTCACCCCGCCGTGATCATACCGGCGAGTTCCTCGGCTTTCGTCAGCATCGGGTAGTGGCCGGTGTCGAGTTCCAGCCAGTGGCCGTGCAGGTGGGCGGCCGTGCGGCGCTGGTGGGTGACCGGGGGGTTGGGGCTGTGGCGGCACCAGATCACGGTGGTGCGCCAGGTCTGGTCCCAGAAGGAGTCGAGATGCACCGGCGCTTCCATGGCGGCGATCGGGTGCAGGGTGTAGCGCTGCAGCGCCCAGGCCTTGGTCGCCTCGTCCAGGTCGGCGAAGAGACGCGTCGCGGCATCCTCGGGCGACGGGCCGGTGGCGACGTCGGTGCTCACGACGTTGCGGCGGGTCACAACGTCGGGCAGCGCCTCGCGGTTCATCAGCGCCAGCGCGTCGGCGAAGACGAGGCGGCCGACGCGCTCGCGCGCCAGTTCGGCCGTGCGGCACATGACCATGCCGCCGGTGCTGGTGCCGACCATGACGACGTCGCGCAGATCCTCGAAGAACAGCAGCTCCGCCAGTTCGGCGGCGTGCGTCTCGGTCGTGATGCCGGGGCGGATCTGGTGGCGGCGCTCGGCGCAGCCGTCGAGGGTGGGCGTGAGCACGCGGTGCCCGCCGGCGCGCAGCGCCTGCGCGACGCGCTGCCAGATCCAGCCGCCCTGATACGCCCCGTGGATCAACAGGATGGTCGCCATCGCCGGGTCCTCCTCCGTGGTGCCGGGACCGTCTGCGCGGCCCTCGCACCCGAATGGTAGAGCAGCGGCGGGAACGGCGCCATGCGCCGCCGTAAGGTCGCGCGGGGGGCAGGTGCAACACCGGCCGGTTCGAGTCACAGTAGCGGCGAAAACAATCAGAAGCGCTGGAGGACGAGATGCGGTTGAAGGACAAGGTCGCGCTGATCAGCGGTGCCGCTTCGGGCATGGGGGCGGCCATGGCCCGCCGCTTCTCCGAGGAGGGGGCGGCGGTCGTCATCGGCGATGTGCTGGAGGCGCCGGGCAAGGCCGTCGCCGACGAGATCGCGGGCAAGGGCGGCAAGGCCCTGTTCCAGAGGCTGGACGTCACCGACGAGGCGCAGTGGGCGGCGGCGGTCGAGGCGACCGTGGCCACGTTCGGCAAGCTGAACGTGCTGGTCAACAATGCCGGCATCAGCGGCAGTGCCGCGACCGACATGTTCGACAGCGAACTGTGGCACCGGATCATGGCGATCAACGCGACCGGCGTGTTCTACGGCATGAAGTACGCGGTGCCCGCGATGGCCAAGGCCGGCGGCGGCGCGATCGTGAACATGTCCTCGATCTCCGGCGTGGTCGGCCAGAAGCAGATCCATCCTGCCTACAACGCCTCGAAGGGGGCGGTGCGCATCATGACCAAGGCGGTCGCGGTGCAGCAGGCCGAGGCGGGCATCCGCGTCAACAGCGTGCATCCGGGCCTGATGCCGCCGATGATCACCTCCGGTGCGACGGCCGATCCGGCGACGCGCGCAAAGATGATGCGGCGCGTGCCGCTCGGCCGTTCCGGAGAGGTGAACGAGGTGGCGGACGCGGTGCTGTTCCTGGTCTCGGACGAAGCCTCCTACATCACCGGCACGGAACTGCACGTCGACGGCGGCTATCTGGCCTTCTAGGGAGACGGGCATGGCGGCGGTGGCGGACCTGCACGGACGGGTGGCGCTGGTCACCGGGGCGTCGCGCGGCATCGGCGCCGCCGTCGCGGTCGCCCTGGCCGGGGCCGGGGCGGACGTGGCGGTCAACTTCCGCGCACGCGGGCAGGAGGCGGCCGCGGTCGTCGGCGCGGTGCAGGCGCTCGGGCGGCGTGCCGTGGCGATCGCGGCCGACGTCTCGCGCACGGCGGAGGTCGCGGCGCTGCTGGTTGGGGTGGAGGCGGCGCTCGGGCCGGTCGACATCCTGGTCAACAATGCCGGCATCGGCGCGAAGCGCGGGCTGGACGAACTGACCGAGGCGGACTGGGACGAGACGATCGCCGTCAACCTGAAGTCGGCCTTCCTGTGCAGCCAGGCGGTCTATGCCGGCATGCGGTCGCGCGGCTGGGGGCGGATCGTCAACGTCACCTCGGGCGCGGCGCGCGGCGCGGGCGGCATCGGCGTGCACTACAACGCCTCGAAGGCGGGCATGGAGGGGCTGACCCGCGGCTACGCTGCGCGCCTCGCCGGGCACGGCATCACGGTGAACGCCGTGGCGCCGTCGCTGATCGAGACGGAGATGATGCCGGTGAGCCTCGAGGACGCCGCCCGCCGCATTCCCGTCGGCCGCGCCGGCAGGGCGGAGGAGGTGGCGCAGGCGGTCGTGATGGTCGTGTCGAACGACTATCTGACCGGCCAGACGATCCAGTTGAACGGCGGCATGAGCTTCATCTGAGCGGACGGCGCCCGGCACCGCCGAAGCGGGCCGGGCGCCGGGTCGCATCAGTTCCCGAAGACCGAGGTGACCAGCAGGTTGGGCACCCACAGGGCCAGGATCGGGAAGAACAGCACCAGGATCAGCACGATGCCGTCGGTCAGCAGGAAGGGTACGGCACCCTGCATGACCTTGGTGACGGGGACGCCGGTGGTGCCGCTGACGGCGAACAGGTTGAGGCCGACCGGGGGGATAACGCCGCCCATCTCGATCGCGATGGCGAACAGGATGCCGAGGTGAATGGGGTCGATGCCGAGCGAGTTCGCCACGGGGAAGAAGATCGGCACGGTCAGCACCAGGATGGCGATGCCGTTCAGGAACATCGACAGCAGCAGCAGGACCAGCACCAGGACGAGGAGGAAGCCCAGCGGCGAGAGGCCGAGGGAGATCACCCAGTCGGCGATGTCCTGCGGCCAGCCCTTGTTGGCGAGCAGGAACTGGAAGACGCCGACGCAGCCGACCAGGAAGAAGACGATCGAGGTGAGGTTGATCGCCCGGAAGGTGGCGGGCACCAGCTCGCGGACGAACGCCTTGGGCTTCGCCAGGAAGCCGTAGACGAGGGCGTAGGCGCAGGCGGCGGCACCGGCCTCGGTCGGCGTGAACAGGCCGCCATAGAGACCGCCGAGGATCAGGATCGGCATCAGGATGGCCGGGATCGCCTCGACCGTCGCCTTGCCGAGCTGAGCCCAGCTGAAGGTGCCCGACGGCAGCTTCAGGTAGAAGGAGACGCCGAGGATGACCACGGCGTTGCTGATCGCCAGCATGACACCGGGGATGAAGCCGGCGAAGAACAGCTTCACGATCGACTCTTCGGTCAGGACGCCGAACAGGATGAGCGTGATGCTGGGTGGGATCAGGATGGCGATGCCGCCGCCGCAGGCGATGATGCCGGCCGACATCCAGACGGGATAGCCGCGCTTGATCATCTCCGGATAGGCGATCATGCCCATCGCCGCCGCCATGGCGGTGCTGGAGCCGGAGATCGCGCCGAACAGCACGGCGGCGATCAGGGTGGCATAGGCGAAGCCGCCCGGCACCCAGCCGATGATCGCGTCGGCGAACTGGAACAGCTTGTCGATCAGCCCCGTCCGCTCCATCAGGAAGCCGGCGAGGATGAAGAACGGGATCGCCATCAGCGTGTAGCTTCCGAGGAAGCTGAAGAAGGCGCGGAAGACGGCGTTGGGCGAGAGGATCGGATCGTAGAGGATCATCAGGATCGCCGAGCCCGCGAGGGCGACGCCGATCGGTGCCCCGATGGTGAGCAGGGCGAAGAGGGCTGAGCCGACTATTCCCATGGGATCAGACCTCCAGCCCTTCTTCGACCGGTGCCCAGGGAAAGACTTTCCTGCCCCGCAGCGCCTGTACGTCCTGATAGAGGTGGAAGAGCGTCACCAGCGCCATCAGCGCGAAGCCGACGAGGAGGGTGGCCTGGAAGGGCCAGAGCGGCAGGATCATGCTCTGGGTGGTGCGCCCCATCATGGCGGTCCGCTCCACGGTCGGTATGCCCCACCAGGCGATGGCCGAGAACATCGCCAGGGACAGCGTGGTGACGAGGACGCGGAGGGCCAGAACGGTTCTCACGAACCCCCTGGCCCGGAGATATTCGAGCGCCGCCGTCATCGCCAGGTGCGACCGCCGCGCCTGGGTGACCGCGAAGAACAGGAAGACCGATCCCGCGATGGAATAGGTCACGACGTCCTGTCCCCAGTGAAACACGACGCCGAAGAGATAGCGCCGGATGATCTCCGCGATGGCGAAGCAGGTGGCGCCGAGCAGAACGACCGCTGCGGCGTAGCCGACGCACCAGTCGAGCACGAAGCGGATGACGCGGTAGGTGCGGTCGATGACACGCTCCATGGTTCTCACCGTCCTTCAAGACGAGAAGAGAGGCCGCGCACCTCTTGCAGGTGCGCGGCCAGGGGACACGCCTTGACCTTGGCGCGCTAGTGGGGGCGCGTTAGCCGGAGGCGCGCGTCAGGTCCGCTTGAAGCGGTCGAACCAGGGCTTGATCTCGGAGCAGTCGGTCTTCTCGATCCAGCTCTCGCCCAGCGGGTTCTTCTCCACAGCGGCCTTCGCCTCCTCCTGGAAGCGGTCGACCCACTTGTCGGCGTCGGCGGGGGTGTTGCTCTTCACCCATTTGGTGGTGGCGTCGCCCAGGGCGTCGGCGAGCTTCTTCTGCTCGGCGGCCTGCATGATGTAGATGCCGGGCTTGCTCGGATCCTCGGTGCCGAACTGGTCGATGACGCGCTTGTCGTTGCACCAGTTCACCTTCTTCTGGAAGGGAAGCACCTCCTCGACCATCAGCTTTTCGATGACTTCGCGCTGCTTGTCGCTCAGCTTGTTCCACCAGACTTGGCTGGCGCCGACCCAGTAATAGTCGCCGACGATGCCGTTGATGCCGGCGACGGTGAAGTAGGGCGCCTGGTCCTTGATCTGGTTGTAGCCGCCGAGACTGGTCAGCAGGCCGTCGATCACGCCGGTCTGCAGGGCGGGGGGCACGTCGCCGAAGGACATCGTCGTGGCGTTGGCGCCCCAGGCGGCCAGCGCCGCGTTCTCGGCGGGGCCCATGCTGCGAATCTTCTGGCCCTGGAAGTCCTTGGGCTCGAGCAGGCGCTTACCGGCGCCGGCGCCCATGAACATGCTGAGATGGCCGGTACCGAACATCTTGATGCCGTGGACCTTGGCGAAGCGGTCCTGGATCATCTCCATGGTGTCGAACGAGTCGAGCTGGTTCATCGCACCCGGCGTCGTGAGGAGCATCGGGCCCACGACGACGTTCATGTACGGGTCGATCTGCGCAGTCTTGCCGAACTGGCCCCACGCCATTTCGAGATTGCCGTCGAGCATGGCTTCGACCGCCTCGGGAATGGTGTAGAGGGCGCCGGCGGCGTAGAGGCGCACGGTGCTGCCCGGGATCACCTTCTCGAGGCGCTCCTTGAAGAATTCCTGGGCGATGGCGGCGGGATGCGGCGGCGGGCTGTGGTCGCCGGCGAGCCGGATCGTCACCGGTTCGATTTTCTGCGCCATCGACGGTGCGACGGACGCGGTGGCCGCCAGTCCCGTCGCAATGGCGAACGTCGCCAGCGCACGCGCCGGCTGTCGAAGAACGGTCAGCATAGTCGTCTCCCTGTTATCTGGACTGATCGCCGGGCGTTGATGATTGCCGGACGTTGTTCTATGGAACATTCGCGTGACGCTGGTCCGCCTTTCGGGCGGCCGTGCGCACTGTTCCGTTTGCGATTCTCCGTCGGCGCCGTCTTCACTCCTTTCCGCCGGGCGCTGCTTCGGCTGCAGAATGGCCGAATGGTAGTGTCTCCGGCATGGCTCGTCCAGAAAAGCGCGCCGCCGCCGCCCAAAGCGACTTGGCCGCGGCTGTGGCCCCGGTCGTTACCACCTGCTGGACGGCATCCGGCCGACCTGCAGGCGCGGCGCCGCAATCGAGTTCGCGATTGTTACGAATACACCCAAAAGATGCCGCGTATCGGTGCGAGATGAATCGAATGTCATCAATCCGGGACGGTCTTGTAGATTTTTTGCCGCGCGTCCGTAAACGACTATTGCCTTTGCCGGCATATGCGCTATTGCTCCGCGCACACCCTAGTGAAGTAGAGGCGGAGTAGTTCATGTCTGACGAGCCGGCACCGGTAAGCAAACTCAACGAGGCTAAGCTGGCGGAATTGACCGCACAGATCGTCTCGGCCTATGTGACCAACAATTCCCTGCCGGCCGCAGAGCTTCCAGGCATCATTCGGAGCGTCTCCGGTTCGTTTCAGCGTGACGAGGGTCCCGCGGAAGTGACCGAGGTTACACCGGCAGTGCCGATTCGGCGCTCCGTCAATGCGGATTATCTGGTCTGTCTCGTCTGCGGCAAGCATCAGAAGACCCTGAAGCGCCACCTCGCCACGGCGCACGGCCTGTCGCCGGCAGACTACCGGACCCGATTTGGCCTGCCGTCCGACTATCCCATGGTCGCCTCCGCCTATTCCCAGGCGCGTTCCGACATGGCGAAGCAGATCGGCCTCGGCCAGAAGGGCCGTGGTGGCGCACCCGTCGCGCCGGCCGTCACGAAGACGCCCGGCCGCCGCGGCCGGCCACCGAAGGCCGCCCCCGCGGGCTGAGCTTCTGGCCGGATTTTTCGGCCCGAATTTTTGGCCCGAATTTTTGGCCCGAATTTTTTGGGGCGACCATCGACGATGAAATGGCCCGGCAGCTATGTGCCGGGCCGTTTCGCGTACAGGAGGATGTCGGAAGCGGGTGCCGGAAGCGGATCTTCGCGATGCACCTCCCGCCACCACACGGGAACGAGCGCGGTGCCGGCGGCGATCATCGTCCACTCGGCGAGGCCACCGAAGCCCGGCGTCCCGACGGCCGCGCGGCCGATGCCGACCAGCAGCAGGAACAGCGAGGCGGCGCTGACGGCCACGGCGGCGAGCCGTCGCAGCAGCGCCCGGACCGGGGCCTCCGGGGCGTCACCCGCCAGTGCCGCGGTGCGGCGCCAGAAGCCGAGCGGGCGCACCGTGCGATAGAAGGTACGCAGGACCTCGCGGTCGGTCTGGGGGCCGAACAGGGCGGCGACGAGCGCCGCCGCCGTGGTCGCCAGCGCCATCGATCCGAGCCGGATCCATTCCGTCGCCGGATCCGTGCCGAAGACCGCGAGGAGCAGGGGGGCCGCGACCAGCGACACCGTCATCGCCGCCAGTTCGGCCTGCAGGTTGATGCGCTCCCAGAGCCAGCGCAGCACCAGCACCGAGCCCATGCCGGCACCGAACAGCAGCGACACCGACCATGCGGCCTGGATGGAGTCGAGCCGCGCCATGACGGCGAGGGCGATCGTCACGATGACGATGCCGGAGATCCGGGCCACGCGCACCAGTTCGCGCCGCTGCGGCTCGCGGCGCAGCCAGTGGCGGCAGATCAGCCGGTCGTAGACGTCGTTGCTCCAGTAGGACGCGCCCCAGTTCAGGTGCGTGTCGACGGTCGAGGCCAGTGCGGCCAGCAGCCCGGTGAGGACGAGGCCGCGGATGCCGGGCGGCAGCAGGTCGTCGATGCCGGTGACGTAGAGGATCTCGCGCGAGGCGGCGAAACCGTCGCCCGACGCGTCCGCGGCGCTGAACGGATAGATCACCAGGAGGCCCACCGCGATCACCAGCCAGAGCAGGCTGCGCAGCAGGATCTGAGTCCAGGTGAAGAGGATGCCGGCCCAGCGCGCGTCGCCGTCGGACCGGCAGGCCATCGACCGCTGCGCCAGATAGCCGGTGCCGTCGGCGTTCATCTGGAAGAGCCATTGCAGGCCGATGATCACCAGGAAGGGCGACAGCAGGTCGCCGACGGACGCGGGGCCGAACGCGAGCAGGCGGTCGGCACGTGCCGCACCGTAGATTTCGGCGACCCGCGCCGGCAGGGCCGCCAGCCCTCCGGCGGCGTCGGCGACGACCCAGGCATAGATCGCCGTGCCCACGAGGGCGATCGCCAGCTGCACGACGTCGGTCGCGACGACGCTGCGCAGGCCGCCCGTCAGCGAATAGCCGGCGGTGAAGACCAGGATGAGCGCGATCGAGATGAGACCGTTCGCCGTGGCGATCTCCGGCGGGATCCCGGTGACGGGCGTGCCGAGGCTCAGGCCGAGGGCGTCCACGACGGCGAGAACGACGCCGTAGACGGGCGCCGGCAGCCACAGGTGCCAGGGCAGGCAGACCTCGGCGATGCGCACGGCGGCGACCATGACCATGGCGAGCACGGCGCAGTTGACCACCGTGCCGTAATAGACCGCCTTCAGCACGCGCAGCGTGAGCGCGCCACGGCCGCCGTAGCGGAATTCGGAAAGCTCGGCATCGGTCAGGACGCCGCTGCGGCGCCACGATCCGGCCAGCACGAAGGCCATGAGCAGAAAGGCGAGGGCGTAGATCCACAGGCGCCACAGGCCGAAGATCCCGGCCGTCGCGACGAGGCCGACGACGAGCAGCGGCGTGTCCGCGGCAAACTGTGTCGCCGCCATCGACATGCCGGACTGCCAGCCGCGCAGCGAGCGGCCCGCGAGGAAATAGTCCGCCGGACCGCGCGACGCCTCGCGCCGCGCCCGCATGCCGGAGCCGACGGCGTAGGCGACGAAGGCGGCGACGATGAGGATGTCGATCATGGCGGGATCCGCTGGCGCCGTTTTCGGACGCCGTTTTCGGGCGCCGGGTCATCGGTCGGGGCCTCTGTGGACAGACCCGGCCCGGCGGGGGAAGATCGAGGTTCCGCAGGCCGTCGCAACCACAAGGACGACGAGCCGCCGAGAATAACGGGAGGACCGCCCAAATGCCCAAATGGATCGACCACATCGTCGTCCGCGTGAAGGACCTGGACGCGACGCTGAAGGATTATGAGACCAAGCTGGGGATGAAGGCGAGCAAGGGGCCGGAGGACCAGCCGCATCTGGGCCTGCGCGCCGCGATCCTGCCGCTGGGCGACGGAGGCCGCTTCATTGAGCTCGTCGAGCCGCTGGGCGACGGTGCCATCGCCAAGTCGCTCGCCAAGTTCGGCGAGGGCGTCCATCTGGTGGCGCTGGCGGTCGACGACCTGAAGGTGGCGGCCGCGGAGATGAAGGGGAACGGGGCGCGGGTCATCGAGACCCAGGGCCAAGTCTTCATCCATCCCGCCGACGGACACGGCGTCCTCTATCAGCTGATCGAGCGGAAGTGAGGCGATGACGATGCCGCGCGCCGTGGAACCGTCCCCGGGGCCGCCGCCCGGCCCCGAGTTCCACACCTTCACCGCCGTGGCGCGCTGCCCGCGCACCGGGGCGCTGGGCATCGCGACCGCGACGCGGTCGCTGGCAGTGGGCGCGCGCGTTCCGCACGTCCGCATGCGCCTGGGCGCGGTCGCCATCATGGCGATCGCCGACCCGCGGCTGGGGCACATGGCCATCCGCCTGCTGCGCCAGGGCTACAAGGCACCGGCGGTGGTGGAGGCGCTGGTCGCGGCGGACCCGTATGCCGAGTATCGCCAGCTCGCCGTGATCGACGATGACGGCTTCGCCGCGGCGCGCACCGGTGCGCACAACCGCGACTGGGCCGGGCACCATGTGCGCGACAATTTCATAGCACTCGGCAACGTCCTGGTCGGCGAGGCGGTGCTGGACGCGATCGAGCGCGGCTACGAGTCCGAGCCCGACGCACCGCTGGAGGACCGCCTGATGCGCGCGGTCGAGGCGGGGCGCGATGCCGGCGGCCAGCATGGTGGGCAGAATTCGGCGGCGCTGCTGGTCTATGCCGACAAGCCGTTTCCGCGTGTCGACCTGCGGGTCGACGTCCACGACGAGCCGGTCGGCGAACTGCGCCGCGTCTACGACGCGTTCCGGCCGGCGATCGACTATTACAGCCTGCGCCAGGTGGACGCGCGGGTGAAGCCGCTGCACGAGAGCGTGCCCGGCGGGAACTACTGACGGGGCACGATGCGATGAGCCATGTCTATGTGCATCACCGGATCGAAGCGGCGCCGCGGCAGTGGAAGGCCGTCGCCGAGCGGGTCGTCGCTGCCGGCGCGCCTCGGGCGGCGGCGGCGGGCGGCGCGCTCTACGGCGTCTGGCGCAGCCAGATCGGCCGGCCGCGCGACGAACTGACGGCGATGTCGGTCTGGCCTGATGCCGATGCGGCGGCGGGGGCGGATGCCCTGCTGCTGGACGGCGTCGCCGACTGCCGGATGGAAGAGAGCGTCGCCATGGTGCCGACGCTGCGCCCGGTGGGACCGGAGGCGCCGCACCGGCAGGGGAACTACGCCTTTCGCTGGTTCGTGACGCCCGAAGCCGACTGGGACGAGTTCCTGTCGCTGTGCGCCGCGGCCTGGCCGGGCTTCGAGGCGGCCTACGATTCGCAGGTCGTCGGCCTGTGGCGCTGCCTGGATGCGGCGGAGGGGGGCGATGTACGCAGCCTGCTGCTGACGCGGCGTCCCGATCTGGCGGCCTGGGAGCGATCCAAGATCCCCCAGGGTGCGGCGGAAGCCGCAGTTCGCGAGAAATTGAGCCGGCGCTACGACCTTTGCGCGTGGACCTCCGTCAGCACGTCGACGTTGATCACGGCAACCGACCGCGAGGACACGGCGCGCTGGACGTGACGGCTTCCGACACTCCGGGCGAAAGCGATCCGCGGGCGAGGATGTTTCCGCAGGAACGTAGAGGACCGATGAGCCGCGAGTTGCCCCATAGCGTGCGGATCGGCGACCGCCGTACGTCGATCCGCCTCGACGACGAGATCTGGCGCGCCCTCCAGGAGATCTGCGCTCACGAGCGCGTGACGATGAGCGAACTGTGCACGCGGGTCGACGCGACGCGCGGCCAGCGCAGCCTCGTGTCCGCCCTCCGGGTCTATGCCGTGCTGTATTTCCGCCGGGCGGCGGAGCGTAGTGGGATTGAGCGCGGGGCGGCGGATAGCGGCGGGGCGCGCCCCTAGGCGCGCCGCGCCGCCGGGACGAGGTTCAGCCGCCGCTCTTCGCGTTGCCCCACTCCTTGTTGCAGGCATCGGCGGCCTTCTGGTCGCTGGTCTGCCAGTCGGTCGGATTGACCGGGGTGTCGGAATCGATCGGGGTCTTCGCCGTGGCGAGGACCGCGCCCGCGTCGATCTGGCAGCCGAGGCCATAGCCGTCACCGCCGGAACGCTTGGCGCGCTTCTGGCAGTCGGCGGGCTTTGCCATGGAGAGGGTGGCGGCGGTGGTGAGCGTGTCGCCCTTGTAGATGGCGCAGTACTTGCCCGCTGCCGCCGCGGCCGGACCGGCAGCCAGCATCGAGGCGACGACGGCGAGGCCAGCAGAGATCGTAATTCGAGTGAGCACTTTTTCCACCCTCCAGCTTTTTCGATTGGGACGTTCTGACGCGCAGGCCATGGACCGGCCTCCTGCGGTTGCAACACGCGCGGCCCGGCGGGTCAACGCAGGGGCAGCCCGGAGCTGCTGGTTGCAGGGCAGATATGCGTGCAGCGCAGGGCTGTCGTCGGGAAGGCCGCCGGGCTGACGGGGGCGTGCCAAGTCCTATTCGGTGCCGGTGCTTGGGGCGGTGCCGGTGCTTGGGGCGGTGCCGGTGCTTGAGGCGGTGCCGGTGCTTGAGGCGGTGCCGGTGCTTGAGGCGGCAGGTCCTGTGCCGCGCTCGCCCGCCGCCTGCCACAGACGCGCGACCTCGGAGAATCCCAGGCGCTCGGACCATGCGGCGGTGGCGAAGCACTCCGCCCCGGCACGGTCGCCGTGCACGCTCTTCATTCGGTTCAACAGCGTCACGACCGCCTGCTCTTCAGACATGCTCTTTCCTTCGACCATCGAACATGCGCTGAACGGATGAAGGCGGTGAAGGTTCCGGCTGTGCGTGTGCCGTTGCGAGACCGCCGCGGACGCCAGGGGCGCCGCTCCGCCTCAGGCTGCTCTCACGCCGTCGATGAAGGTGCGAACCTCGTCGTTCAGCGTCTCGGACTGTTCCGCCAGCCCGCCTGCCGCGCTCAGCACCTGGCTCGCGGCCGCGCCGGCGTCGGCCGAGGCCTGTTTCACGCCGGCAATGTTGCTGGTGACCTCCTGGGTGCCGCGCGCGGCCTCCTGTACGTTGCGGGATATTTCCTCCGTTGCGGCACGCTGCTGTTCGACGGCAGAGGCGATCGCGGCGGCGATCTGGCTGATCTGCTCGATCGTCGCGCCGATGCCCTGGATCGCCTCCACGGCGCTCCTGGTGGTGGACTGGATGGCGCCGATCTGGCCGGCGATCTCCTCGGTCGCCGTCGCGGTCTGGCCCGCGAGGTTCTTCACCTCGGTGGCGACCACGGCGAAGCCCTTGCCGGCGTCGCCGGCACGCGCCGCCTCGATGGTCGCGTTGAGCGCCAGCAGGTTCGTCTGGCGCGCGATGGAGGTGATGAGTTCGAGCACGCTGCCGATCTTTTCCCCGGCGGTGGCGAGGTCGCGCACGGTGGCGTCCGTCCGGTTCGCCTGCTCCACAGCGCGGGCGGCCATCTCGGCCGACTGCGCGACCCGGCCGGCGATCTCGTGGATCGAGGCCGCCAGTTCCTCGCTGGCGCCGGCGACAGTATGGACGTTGGTGGACGCCTGTTCGGAGGCGGCGGCGACGGCCACCGCCTGACGGTCGGTCTCCTCCGCGATGGCGGACATCGACTGCGCCGTCGCCTCCATCTCGGTGGCCGAGGCAGACAGGAGCTGCGAGAGCCGGCCGACTTGGTCCTCGAAGCGGCGGGTCAAATCGTCCAGCCGGTTCGCGCGCAGCAGCTTGGCTTCGGCATCCCGCGCGGCGGCCTCGTCGGCGGCGCGCTTGTCGATCAACGCCAGCTTGAAGGCGTGCAGGGCGTCGGCAACGATCCCGAGTTCGGTTTTGCGGCCGCGATAGGGGATCTCGGCGTCCAGGTCGCCCCTGGCCAGGTCGCTCATCGGCATGGAGACGGCGCGGATGCCGGCGGTGATGCTGCGAACGACCAGGGTGGCGCCGGCGAAGCCGGCGAGGACGGCGAAAAGGATGGCGCCGATCGTCCAGCGCTGGCTCCTGGTGAAGATCGCGTCGGCCCGCTCGGCGGCTGCCTTGCCGCCGGCGACCTCGAAGGCCAGCAACCTGTCGATCGTCTCCTCGATTCGGTGATTCAACCGCTCCGCCTCGCGGAAGTCCGGGGCGCTTCCCCTTCCCGCTTCCGCGGCGTCATGCTGGCCGAAGGCGGCGGCGGTCGCCGCGCGGTAGGCCTGCCAGAGTCGCATGACCTCGTCGAAGAGCTTCTGCTCCGTCTCGGAGGCGATGTGCGTGCGGTAGGCGGCCAGTGCCGCTTCCGCATGTCCGGCGGCATCCGCGAAGCCACGCGCCTCGGCCGTGCCCTCGACGCCCGACGTCAGGAGGCGGCGCAGGAAGCGCTTCTGGGCATCTACGACTGCCACCTCGGCCGTGGCGATCGACTTGGTGCTGACCAGCCAGCGGTCGGCCAACTCCTGCGAGAGATCGTCCACCCGGTGCATCCGGTCGAGGGCGAAGGTCCCCAACGCGGCGCTGAATGCCAGAAGGCATGCGACGAGGGCCAACAGGCGCAGCCTGATGGTGAAGCGGTTGAGATCGGCCATGGTGCGGCGCACCGGAACTCTGTTGCGGGTACGCCGTGTCTAACTGGTCCGGTTGGAGGAACAATTAAGAGGGTGGCGGCAGTGCACGGACAGAATGTCCGGGCAGGCCGCTTTCCGAGGTAGCGGGCGCGTGCCGCGTGGGAGCGCTAGCGTGTCCGCACTGCCAACATGGCTGGCTTCTGGAGCAGGACCGTTCCGCCGTGAACGATATCGACAGAACACATCTCGCCCTCGGACGGTACACGTCTCCAGGCCACCTAAGTCGATGACTATAGGGTGAAATGAGGCGATGGTGCCCAGGGACGGATTTGAACCGCCGACACTGCGATTTTCAGTCGCATGCTCTACCAACTGAGCTACCTGGGCCCGCGCGCGAGCGACGTGCCTTATAGACAGCGTGGACGGGCTTGTCCAGACGGTCAGACGTCTCTTTCTTCATCCATGTCGATCGGCTGCTCGTTCGTCTCGTGGCGGTAGTCGCCGCGCAGCCAGTTGAGCAGGTCCTTGTTGGCGCAGTGCTTGGAACAGAAGGGCTTGAATGCCGGTTGCACCGGCTCGCCGCAGATCGGGCACGGGCGGGCGCGATTGCGCGGGCGCAGCGGCACGACATTGGGACTGGCGGCGTCTTCGTCCATGAGCGTCCAGCGTCTCGGTTTGCGGGGCTCGTAAGAATGTGCGGCTCTTATGTAGGCAGCGGGGGCGGCCGCTGGAACCGCCCCCGTGCAGGCTGTCGCCTCTCGGGCGGCGCTTCTCAGGCGCCCTTGAAGACCGGGCGGCGCTTTTCCATGAAGGCCTTGCGGCCTTCGGCATAGTCCTGGCTGTCGAAGCAGTCGCGGCCGAGCTTCTCGATCAGGGCCATGTCGCGTTCGGCGGCGTCGCGGATCACTTCGTTCACCGTAGCCTTCGAGGCGCGCATCGACAGGGGCGCGTTGTCGGCCAGCGCGCCGACATAGTCGCGCACGGTCTGCTCCAGTTCCTCCGCCGGCACGACGCGGTTGACGAGACCGATGCGCAGCGCCTCGTCGGCGGTCAGGCGGCGCGCCGAGAACAGGATGTCCTTGGCGAAGGAGGGGCCGACAAGGTTCACCAGGTCGCGGACATTGTCGAAGCTGTAGGCGATGCTGAGCCGCGCCGCCGGGATGCCGAAGATCGAGTCGGCCGAGGCGATGCGGACGTCGGCCTTCATGGCGATGCCGAGGCCGCCGCCCATGCAGAAGCCGCGGATCATGCCGATCAGCGGCTTGGTGACCGAGGAGAGCTTGCGGCGTGCGCTCTCCGACGTCTCGGCATAGGCGGCCGCCGCCTCGGCATTGGCGCGCTTCTCGGCGAACTGCGAGATGTCGGCGCCGGACACGAAGGCCTTGTCGCCCGCGCCCTTCATGACGATGGCGCGGACCTCGGGGTCCTCCTCGAAGGCGGCCAGCGCCGTCTCCAGGCCTGCCCACATCTCCAGCGACATGGCGTTGCGCCGCTCGGGATTGTTGAAGGTGATCCAGCCGGTGGCGCCGTCCTTCTCGGCCAGCATCTTGTCGGTGTCGAGCTTCATCATGGTCTCCAGCGGTCTCGTTCAGACGACCTTGCGTTGGTGCAGGGCGGCGATGGCGGCGTCATCATAGCCCAGTTCGCGCAGCACCTCGTCGGTGTGTTCGCCGAGCTCCGGGGTGGCGCTCCGGATGTCCTTGGAGAAGCCGGAAATGTTGTTGGGCTGCGCCACCAGCCGGATCTCGCCCAGCACGGGATGTGCCACCGGGCGCGCCATGCCGAGATGCTCGACCTGGGGATCGGACATGGTCTGGTCGATGCTGTAGATGGGGCCGCAGGGCACGCCCGCCTCGGTCAGCAGGTCGATCCATTCGGCGGCCGGGCGGCGTGCCGTCCATTCGGCGATGCGCGCGTTGAGCGCCCTGCGGTTCTTCGAGCGGCTCTCGCGCGACTTGTAGTCGGGATCGTCGATCAGTTCGTCGAGGCCGACGGCGCGGCAGAAGCGCTCCCACAGGACCTGGCCCGAGGCGGCGATGTTGATGTGACCGTCCGCGGTGGGGAAGACGCCCGTCGGGATGCCGGTCGGATGGTCGTTGCCGGCCTGCTGCGGCACCTCGCCGTCCATCGTCCAGCGCGTCGCTTGGAAGTCGAGCATGGCGATCTGCGCCTCGAGCAGGGAGGTGTGGACCCAGCGCCCCTTGCCGGTGACCTCGCGGTCCAGGAGGGCCACCAGGATGCCCTGGGCCAGGAAGCCGCCGGAGGTGAGGTCGGCGATCGGGATGCCGACGCGCACCGGTCCCTGGCCGGGCAGGCCGGTGATCGACATCAGGCCGCCCATGCCCTGGGCGATCTGGTCGACGCCGGGCCGGGTGGCGTAGGGGCCGTCCTGGCCGAAGCCGGAGATGCTGCCGTAGACGATGCGCGGGTTCACCTTGGCGACGGACTCGTAGTCGACGCCCAGCTTGAACTTCACGTTGGAGCGCATGTTCTCGACGATCACGTCGGCCTGCGCCGCCAGCTTCATGAAGACCGCGCGGCCCTCCTCCGACTTCAGGTCGAGGGTGATCGCCCGCTTGTTGCGGTGCAGGTTCTGGAAGTCCGAGCCGTGCCGGTTGCCGGCCGCCGCGTCCCGGTCGCCACCGGCCGGCGGCTCGATGCGCACCACCTGGGCACCCCAGTCGGCGAGATGGCGCACGCAGGTCGGGCCGGCGCGGTGCGCGGTGAGGTCGATGACCTTGAAGCGGGAAAGCGGAAGCGGGGGCTGATCCATCGGGTGCGTCTCCTGCCGCGGCGACGGCGTCTGGCGGCCGTCGAGCCGAAGGCCGGCAGTCGCCGGCCCGTCCGCGACAGGGTAACGCGGATCGCGGGAGGTGGAACAGGCGGGGGCGCACGCGGCGTTCGGACCGGCCCTCGCCCTTCGAGACGCCGCCTCTGGCGGCTCCTCAGGGAGAGGGCCTGCTGCCTAGCTTGGTCGTTGGCACCGCTACTGGGCGGACGGCCGCCGTCTCAGGAGACCATACCGAGTTCGCGGGCCTTGATCTGCAATGCCAGCACCTTGGAGAAGATGCGGCACTGGGCGAGGCCGCCGGCGTGGAACCAGACGCCCTTCTGGCCGGTGGGTCGCCACATGCCGTGGAGTTCGCCCTCCTCGTCGAAGCCCCAGACCTTGCCGATGCGGTCGCCCACGGCGTCGCCGAGGATCCGTCGCGCCGACGCCGCCTGTCCCTCGTAGCCGGTGGCGAGCACGATGAGGTCGGCGGGAAGCGTGCTGCCGTCCTTCATGACGGCGCCGTCCGGTCCGAAGCGTTCTATGTCGTCGTACTGGACGAGGCCGATGCGGCCGTCGACGATCATCTCGGAGCAGCCGGCGTCGAAATAGTAACCGCCGCCCCGGCTCTGATACATGATCTGCCAGCCCGAGCCGTCCTCGCCTGAGGTGAGGCGGAAGCCGTGCCGCTCCAGGCCGTCGAGCATCGCCTTGTCGGCGATCCGGTTCTTCTCGGTGATCATCTGGTGCGCACGGCGATAGACCGGGAAGGGCGAGGAGACGGCGAGCAGGTCCTTGTCCTCGAACGGGATCTCCTCGTCGTAGAGGGCATAGGGCGCCTGTGCTTCCTTCAGGCTGACGACCAGGGTCGGGCTGCGCTGAACCAGGGTCACCGACGCGGCACCCGATACCGCGAGATCCTGCGCCACGTCGTGGCCGGACGTACCGGTGCCGATAACCAGCGCGCGCTTGCCCTGCCAGTCGAGGCCGCTGCCGTACCGGCCGGAATGGCGCACCGTCCCGCGGAAGTCCTTCAGGCCGGGCAGGTCCGGCATGATCGGCGTGGTGCTGACGCCGTTGGCGAAGACGATGTGGCGTGGCCGCATGCGGCGCTCGGAGCCGTCGGCGCGCTTCAGTACCGCCTCCCAGCAGCCGGCCGCCTCGTCCCAGCTGCCCGAGACCAGTTCGGTGCCGGTCCAGACGTTGAGCTCCATCGCCTCGGCATAGATCTCGAACCAGTTGGCCAGCATGTCCTTGGGGATGAACACCGGCCAGGACGGCGGGAACGGCATGTAGGGCAGGTGGTTGACGCGCGTCTCGTTGTGCAGCGTCAGGGCATGGTAGCGGCGGCGCCAGCTGTCGCCTATCCGCTCGTCCCGGTCCACCACCAGTGTGTCGACGCCGAGCAGGCCCAGCCGCGCCGCGATCGTCAGGCCGGACTGCGCCGCCCCGACCACCAGCACGGCGGGGTCGCGGTCGGCAAAGGCGCGCGCCTTGTTGCGGCGGTCGAGCCAGTTCTCGCCGCCGAAATTGCGCTTCCAGTCGACGTTCTGCCAACGCTTGCCGTTCGCCGGATCCTCATGGCCGCGGATCTCGTCCAGCCCGGTCATCAGGGTCCAGGCGCGCGTCGCGTTCCCTTCGGACACCAAGCGCACGACGCCGGTGCAGGGGCCGACGTTGGTCTCGAAAGCGAAGATGGCCTCGGTGCAGGAGGTGCCGGCGCGATGGACCCGCCGCGGCGGCGTCCGGTGCTCGGCGAGCGCCAGTCCGACGGGCGCCACCTCGGCGGACGCGGGGACGATCCGCGCCGCGATGGCGTCGGCGCCGGACGTGGTGCGCAGGTCCCAGCCGAAGGCGAGGAGGTCGCGCCAGTGACAGTCTTCGGCGAAAAGCGCGGCGACCCGCGCGGCGTCGCCCGACTCCAAGGCCGCCCTGAAGTCGCCGAGCCACGTCGTGGCGACCGTCTCCTGCGTCAGATCGGTCGGGGTACCATCCATCGCGCCGTTCCCTCTGTTTTTTCTGGTCGGTCCCATGTTGCGTGAGACGCGGCAGAATCGCCAGTGGGCGGAGGTGGTCGCTATGCCCCCGCGGTGGCCCGGGAGGCGGACGTTCCTACGCGGACATCAGGCGAAGCGGCCGTGGCACTGCTTGAACTTCTTGCCGGAGCCGCAGGGGCAGGGGGCGTTGCGCGACACCTTGCCCCAGGTCGACGGGTCCTCCGGGTCGATGTCCGCGGCAGCGGCGGCGACCATCCGCCGTGCGGCGGGGCGCGTTGCGACCGCGGTGTCGCCGTCATCCTGCGGCTGGTCGGCGAAGGCCGGGTCCTGGCGCGTTTCCCGCCAGGTAGCGTCGTCCGGCTCCTGCGGCATCACGTCCTCGGCCGGGCCCTGCTGGACCTCGACGTGGCAGAGCGTGCCGGTCACCTGCTCGCGCAGGCGCGACAGCATGGCGTCGAACAGTTCGAACGCCTCGCTCTTGTACTCGTTCAGCGGATCCTTCTGGGCATAGGCGCGCAGGCCGATGCCCTGGCGCAGATGGTCGAGCGCCAGCAGATGGTCCTTCCAGACCTGGTCGAGCAGCTGGAGCAGGACGCTCTTCTCGACGAAGCGCATCATCTCCGGGCCCCAGTTGGCCGACTTCTCGGCCATGCGGCGGTCGATGGCGCCGTTGATGCGCTCGCGGATCTCGTCGTCGGCGATGCCTTCCTCGGCCGCCCATGCGACGACGGGGAAGTCGATGCCGGTGATGCGCAGCAGCTCCTCGTGCAGGCTCGCCGCTTCCCACTGCTCCGGCAGCGCCTTTTCGGGGATGAAGCGGCCGACCAGGTTGTCGACGACCTCGCGGCGCATGTCGACGATGGTCTCGTGCACGTCGGGGGCGCGCATGATGTCGCGGCGCTGCTCGTAGACGACCTTGCGCTGGTCGTTCATCACGTCGTCGAACTTGAGCAGGTTCTTGCGGATGTCGAAGTTGCGCGCCTCGACCTTCTGCTGCGCCTTCTCCAGGGCCTTGTTGATCCAGGGATGGATGATCGCCTCGCCCTGCTTCAGGCCGAGCCGGCGCAGCATGGTGTCCATCCGCTCCGACCCGAAGATGCGCATCAGGTCGTCTTCGAGGCCGAGGTAGAATTTCGAGGCGCCGGGGTCGCCCTGGCGGCCGGAACGGCCGCGCAGCTGGTTGTCGATGCGCCGGCTCTCGTGCCGCTCGGTCGCCAGCACGAAGAGGCCGCCGGCGGCGAGCGCCGCCTTTTTCGCCTCGGCCACCTCGGCGCGGATCTCCTCGGCGCGGCGCCAGTACTCGGCCTCGTCCGTGACATCGGCGAGCTGCTGGCGGATCAGCATGTCGGCGTTGCCGCCGAGCTGGATGTCGGTGCCGCGGCCGGCCATGTTGGTGGCGATCGTCACCGCGCCGGGCCGCCCCGCCTGGGAGACGATGAACGCCTCCTGCTCGTGATAGCGGGCGTTCAGGACGTGATGGGGGATCCCGCGCGCCTTCAGCAGCTCGGACAGCCGCTCCGACTTGTCGATCGACACGGTGCCGACCAGGATCGGCTGGCCGCGTTTGTAGCACTCCTCGATCTGGTCGAGGATCGCCTCGTTCTTCTCCGCCGTCGTCCGGTAGACCTCGTCGTCATGGTCGATGCGGATGACCGGGACGTTGGTCGGGATGTCGATGACCTCGAGCTTGTAGATCTCGGCGAACTCGTTCGCCTCGGTCATCGCCGTGCCGGTCATGCCGGCCAGCTTCGGGTACATCCGGAAGTAGTTCTGGAAGGTGATCGACGCGAGCGTCTGATTCTCGGTCTGGACCTCGACGCCTTCCTTCGCCTCCAGCGCCTGGTGCAGGCCGTCGGAATAGCGCCGACCCTCCATCGCGCGGCCGGTGAACTCGTCGATGATGACGACCTTGCCGTCCTTCAGCATGTAGTCGGTGTCGCGGTGGAACAGGACGTTCGCGCGCAGCGCCTGGTTGGCGTGGTGGACGAGGCTGATGTTGTGCACGTCGTAGAGGGCGCCCTGCAGCAGGCCGCGCTCGCGCAGCATCTCTTCGACGCGCTCCTGGCCGGCGTCCGTGAGGGTGACGGCGCGGATCTTCTCGTCCTTCTCGAAGTGCTCCGGCTGGAGGTGGCGGACGAGGCCGTCGACGATCTTGTAGAGCTCGGACGAGGCCTCGGCGGCGCCGGAGATGATCAGCGGCGTGCGCGCCTCGTCGATCAGGATGGAGTCGACCTCGTCGACGATCGCGAAATTGAAGGGCCGCTGGCACATATCCTCCAGGCGGAACTTCATGTTGTCGCGCAGATAGTCGAAGCCGAACTCGTTGTTGGTGCCGTAGGTGATGTCGGCGGCGTACTGGGCGCGGCGCTGCTCGTCGGAGAGGCCGTGCAGGATGCAGCCGACCGAGAGGCCGAGGAAGGCGTAGATCTGGCCCATCCACTCGGCGTCGCGACGGGCGAGATAGTCGTTCACGGTGACGACGTGCACGCCCTTGCCCGACAGGGCGTTGAGATAGACCGGCAGCGTGCCGACCAGCGTCTTGCCCTCGCCGGTGCGCATCTCGGCGATCATGCCCTGGTGCAGCACCATGCCGCCCATCAGCTGCACGTCGAAATGCCTCTGGCCGAGGACGCGCTTGGCGGCCTCGCGCACGGTGGCGAAGGCCTCGATCATCAGGTCGTCCAGCGTCTCTCCCTTGGAGAGGCGCTCGCGGAACCAGAGGGTGCGCGCGCGCAGCTCCTCGTCGGTCAGGCCCGCGATTTCCGGCTCGAGCGCATTGATCGCTGCAACGTTCGGCTGCAGTCGTTTCACGAACCGGTCGTTCGATGAACCGAAGATGCGCTTGGCGAGGGCGCCGAGCATGCAGTTTTCCTCTGGTGGAAAGGCGCTGGGACGCGTCGGCCGGCGCGTCGAGCCGGCCTCGGGCGACGCTCCGGACAGATAAGCCGCAGGCAAGGGAGTGTCAACGAAACGCCCTGGCGCAGGCGGACGCGAAGAAGCGAGGCCGCCGGCGGATGCAGCCCCGGTTGCCGAGCCCGTTGCCGATCAGGCGCGCCCGATGCACCATCCGAGCCAAGCGCGGTCGCCACGAGAACCGCCACGAACCGCCGATCGGCCCGCCCTGTGCGGAGGGAGAACCCAGGATGAACAAGATCGCCCCGACATCCGCTGCGACACCCGCTTCGACCATCGGCGCGGCCTATGCGCGCGACGGCTTCGTCTTCCCGCTCGATATCCTGTCCGCGGACGAGGCGGCAGGCCTGCGCGCCGACCTGGAGGCCGCCGAGGATGCGGTACGGGCCGACAAGCGCAAGCTCGGAATGGTCCGGGGCTACCCCGCCCGGCTGCTGCCGTCCTTCGACGCGCTGATCCGGCATCCGAGGATGGTGGCGGCGGCGTCGGCCGTGCTGGGGCCGGACCTGATGGTCTGGGGCTCCGGCCTGTTCATCAAGGAGGCGAACACGCCGAACTATGTGAGCTGGCACCAGGACCTGACCTATTGGGGCCTGGACCAGGCGGACGAGGTCACGCTGTGGGTGGCGCTGTCGCCGGCGACGCCGGAGAGCGGCTGCATGCGCTTCGTCGCCGGCAGCCACCGGCGGAACATCGTGCCGCACGCGGACAGCTTCGCCGCCGACAACCTGCTGACGCGCGGCCAGGAGATCGCGGTCGAGGTCGACGAGCGGGACGCGGTCGACGTGGTGCTGAAGCCGGGGCAGGCGTCGCTGCACCACGGCCACCTGTTCCACGCCTCCGGCCCGAACCAGACGGGCGACCGCCGCATCGGGGCGGCCATCCGCTACATCGCGCCGTCGATGCGGGGCCGATCCGGCCCCGACACCGAGGTGGCGCTGGTCGCGGGCGAGGACCGCTTCGGCCATTTCCGCGTGGTGCCGCCGCCGACCGCGCGCCTCGACCCAGCCGATTTCGAGGCGGTCGCCGCCGACGGCGCGCGCCGCGAGCAAGTGCTGTTCGAGGGAGCGGAACGGCGGCGGTAGAGCGGGGGCGTTCAGGCGGCGCCGCAGAAGGCCTCGGGGGTGCTGATCTCCAGGACGGTCGCCGGCGCACCCTTCCGTACCACGTATTCGGAGATGCCGACCCGCGACGACGCGGCCGGATCCCAGTTGTAGGACCAGCCCATGCCAGTGAAAGGGTAGCCCCATCGCGGCTGCAGTTCGCCGTCGCCGCCCGCTTGCGTGAAGCCGGTGCGGTAGGAGGTCCAGATCTGGTTCAGCAGGAAGGTCGTCGTCTCGTGGTCGAGTTTCGCGCTCAGATCACCGGCAGTGCACTGGGCAGCGCCGACATCCGTACCGCCTGGACAGGGCCGGAACATGGCGTCCCGCGGCACCTCGAAGGTGACGACGGCGAACCGGTTCTCCGGCTTCGAAGGAGCGGGCTGCGGCGGCAGCCCGAGGATCTGTTGCAGGGCGAGCACCGCGTCCGGCTTGCCGCGGCACAGTTCGCGCAGCTGGTCCGGCAACGACACCCAGACATCTCGCTTAAGCGGATTCGGCGGGGCGCCCCACTCTGTGAACGTCCCCACCGTGACCATCTTCTGGCCGGCGGGGATCGCCCGCAGCGGTACGGAGAAGCCCGGTTCCTTCACGGCCGCGCTGCGGATCGAGCGATCGTAGTCCGCCTTCAGGACGTCCGGGGTCGTTTGTGCGGGACCCTCCGCCAGCGGCGCCGGCGTGCTGCAGGCGGCCAGCAGCAGGGCAGAGAACACAGGGATGACAACGAGGGCGGGCAGCGGCGCGCGTGCGGTGCACAAGCGGTGGAGAGGCATCGTGGCGTTCCTCCAGCTTCCTGCTGTGCCGCGATCTTGCGCCGCCGTAACACAGTATGCAAGACGCAAACGTTGTCGGCGGCCCGGCTCTGCAACCTGTGGAGCCTCCTGGCGGATGGCGGGCGAGGGTGGCATCCCCTTCGCCTGTCGCTAATATGCCTGGACATTCGGGTCCGCAGCGGACGACACGGGAGACGGTGAGCAATGGCCAGGGCGTTCGACGGCGTGCGCGTGATCGACTTTTCGCAGGTGCTGGCGGGGCCGTTCTGCGCGTTCCAGCTCGGGCTGCTGGGGGCGACCGTGATCAAGGTCGAGAACCCGCAGGGCGGCGACCAGATGCGGCGCATGATGACCGACGCGCGCTTTGCCGACATCGGCATGGCCCCGGCCTTCTGTGCGATGAACGCCGGCAAGCGGTCGATCACGCTCGACCTGAAGCATCCGCGGGCGGGCGAAGTGGTGCGCCGGCTGGTGGCGGGTGCCGACGTCGTGCTGGAGAACTTCAAGGCGGGTACCATGGACCGCGCCGGTCTGGGCTGGGAGGAACTGCGGGCGGTCAATCCGAAGCTGGTCTACTGCTCGATATCCGGCTACGGCCAGGCGGGGCCCTATGCCGGCACGGCGGCCTATGACGGAGCGATCCAGGCGGCCTCGGGCATGATGTCGGTGACCGGCCACGAGGCGACGGGGCCGACGCGCGCCGGCTTCACCGCGGTCGACCTGAGCACCGGCGTGACGGCCGCCTTCGCCGTGGCCTCGGCACTGTTCCGGCGCCAGGTGACCGGCGAGGGCCAGCGCATCGACACCTCGATGCTGGACACGGCGCTGACCATGCTGACGCCGCTGATCGCCGGGTGGCAGATCGGCGGACAGATGCCGGAACTGCTCGGCAACATGGGGCCGGCGAAGTTGCCGACGGCGGACAGTTTCCGCACCGGCGACGGCTGGCTGCTGATCACCGCCCTGACCCAGGCGCAGTTCGCCGGCATCTGCCGCACCATCGGCCGTGAGGAGCTGGCCGCCGATCCGCGCTTCGCCGACACGGCCGCGCGCCAGGCGAACGCCGCCGCGCTGAAGGCCGAGATCGAGGCGGCGCTGGCCGATGCCTCCGCCACGGAGTGGGCCGGGCGGCTGGGCCGCAACGGCGTGCCGGCGTCGGCGATCAACACGATCCCGCAGGTGCTTGACCATCCGCAGCTGGCACACCGCACGCTGATGCAGACGGTGCCGGGTGCCGCGGCCGGGGTCGACGGCGACCTGCCGATCGTCACCGCCGGCTTCGGCGCCGACACGGACGGCCCCAGGCTCGACCGCGCGCCGCCGCGCCTCGGCGAGCACACGGACGAGGTGCTGGGCGAGGCGGGCTACGACGCGGCGGAGATCGCGGCGCTGCGCGCGGCGGGGGCGGTGTGAACGGCTTCGCCTCGGCGCGTGGCGACCGCGTCCGTTCCGGCGAATTCAGGCCTATTCGAGCCAATTCGGGCCTATTCGAGCCAAGTGGGGACAGTTTCGGCCGCCCGGCGCCTATTCCGCCGCGGACGATGCCGTTTTCCGGGCCGGCGGAACGGCGCAAGTAATTGTTTTAAAAAGGGAAATTCTGTAGGCGCGGCGTCGTCGGGCGTTCGGCCGGCACCTGCCCGTTAAAAAGCTACCGCCGTCAAGCCGGACCCAATGCGGCGCGGGCGCTCCGCCTGCGCCGTGGCTCGCGCGGCAGCGCCTTCACCCCGGTCCAGCGTTTGCGGTCGGGGTCGTAGAAGATCCAGGCGAAGAAATCGTCCCGTTCCAGGCACTGGCGCACCGTGTCTTCGCCCGCCCAGCGTACGTCACCGCCGCTTTCCTGGAGCAGGGCGCCGGTGAGAAGATCCTGCCACCGATACCGATTGGACATGCCGCGCCGGGCGGTTGACATGACCTCCTGTACGAAGCGGCGCGTATCTTCGTCGCCGACCTTGAAGTAGGCGTCGACCTGGCCGCCGCTGCCGGCCACGGGGATGCGGAGATCGTGACCGTACACTTCCGCGAGCAGCGCCTGGAGTTCCGGGTTCTTCGATGCCACGATGCGCTGGTTTTCCGGCAGATGGGAGAGATCGAGGACCCCGCCGGCGGCGAGCATCGTGCGGAAACGCCTGCTCGGAAGATCTGCGTTGCGCCACCCGCAGATACCGGGCTCGAATGCGCTGCCGGGGTCGGGCAGATAGTGATCGATGGTCCTGAGCGATCCGGTCTCGGGCGGGAGCGACGTCGGTCTCACCTCACGGAACGCGGTCCGTCGACGTTCTTCGTCCCACGTCCATTCGAACGCGCGGAGAGCGGGCCAGACGTCTTCGAGGCGCCTGTAAAGGGCGTGGGCATCGACCCCAGTGACGACGAGATGGGTCGAGCGGGCGGAGATTTTCTCCCCTTCCTGATCGTACCGTGAGGTCACGAGGACGACATCGCAGGAGGCGGGGGCAGCGAACGAGGACGGGCGGAAATCACCGGCTGCGCTCCTTCCGCCGGGGCTCGCGCGGCATCGTCTTCCAGCCGATCCAGCGCCGCTGCTCCGTCGACCATCCGATCAGGGCATAGAAATCGCGCTCCTCCCTGCACCGGCGCTGCACGTCCGCGCCGGCCCAGTAGTCTGTTCCGGTCCGCTCGTCGAGGATCTCGCCGGTGATCATGTCCTGCTGTCGGTAGCGGTTGGTCATGGGGCGGCGGACGACGGCGGTGATGCGCGAAACGAACAGCCTCTGCTGCTCGTCACCGACCGGATAATAGCCGTAGATCAGTCCTTCCTGGCTTGGAAAACCGATTAGACGGTCGTGCCGGTACATCTCTCGGAGTTCGCTCTGCCTGACCGGATCCCGGCGCGTCTGTAAGGCTAAATGCTCCGGTATTCGAGACAGGTCCAAACGATGCTCCGGATCGAGCAATGTGGCGAATCGTCGATCGGGTGCGTTGACCAGGCGCAGCGGCGCGCCGTCATGGTCACGTTCGAACTGGGGAGACCAGTTCTCAGGGGGTACGTAATGTGCGACCACTCCGCAAGAAAGAAGCGATCCAGGTATATCCTCTCTTCGAACTTCTTCTTCAAGGCGTCGCTTGCCAGGAATATCCTGTACGCTGCGATAAGATCGTAAGGCGGGAAAGGCGCGCAGAAGAGAGTTGTATATTTGCAAAACATCTTCTGCGGTGACCAGGAGTTGGGTGGATCGGGATTTCTTTCTCATCTTATGCGAGGGCCATTGGCATTATGTATCAGCGGTGAAGTTTTTCGATCTCGGCGATCAGGTCGTCAAGCTTCTTGTCGACCATCGCTTTCCACTGCTCGATGTCCCATCCCTTGGATTTCGGAATGCCTATGATCCGGCCTTCTTTTGAAATATACGAGTTGTAATAAGGCTTGTGTACGTTCTCGATACTATCGAGCGCGTTTCGTTCGCGCCGTATCGGCGTGCCGTCCTTGTTTGCGGTATATACATTGAAGTCGTGGTTCACTCCATATACTTTGATCGTAAGGTCGGAGCGTCGCGATCCTGTTCTGCCACCGTGCTCTGGCCTGAAGTGGCGCTCGATTACGTCATCGCCGTTGTCCTTGCGGCCGCCATGGGTGTGTTCGTTGGGAATCCGCCCCTCATACAGTTTTTCGAAGAAGCGCCGTCTTACGTAGTCTACATCCCTCTGCTGGCCGTCCTCGCTGCCGCGGCTTTCGCGCCAGTTCGGGCCGGCATTCTCTTCGGACAGGTCGGGGAAGATCTCGATGACGGGGCGGCCGGCTTCGTCGTCGCGCAGGCGGACGTGGATCCCGGGGGCGGCCTCTTCGGCGGGGAAGCCTTCCTGCTGCGCGCGCGGGTCGAGGGCCGGGTCGGCGGGAAAGCCGGGGTTCTGGGCCGGCGGTACGGGCTCGGCCGGCGGGCCGGGGAAGAAGATGGCGCCGATGTCGGTGGGTTCGGCGCGGGGATAGCCGTCGGCCCCCGGCACC
Organism: Constrictibacter sp. MBR-5; assembly: GCF_040549485.1. Taxonomy (NCBI): domain Bacteria; kingdom Pseudomonadati; phylum Pseudomonadota; class Alphaproteobacteria; order Rhodospirillales; family Allostellaceae; genus Constrictibacter; species Constrictibacter sp. MBR-5. Next base: position 66,427 of record NZ_JBEPTK010000008.1, on the reverse strand, counting down.
ATCCGAACCAGCGGCATGCGCTCCGTCATCATCGACCCGTCGGCGCCGCGGCGGCGCACCGTGGCGTCCAGGTCGCCCGGTGCCCAGATCACCTCGCCGCCGTCGGGCAGTTCCCTGCGCAGGGGGCCGTTGCCCGGCGTCAGCAGGATCGGCGCTGCGGCGGCTGCACCGGCTGCCGCACCGGCTGCTGCTCTGGCGGCCGCGGCGGCCGCCTGCCGTGCGAAGTGTGCCGCCGTGGTCCCGGCGGCGGAGGACGCTGCGGCGGCAGCGGGCAGCGCGCCAGCGGCTTGCCGGGCGACATGCGCCGCTACGGCACCGGCCGGGGCCATCGCCGGCGTGACGGCACTGTCGGTTCGCGGATCGGCCGCCGCGCGCTCGACGGCCGGCAGGGCGGCGCGTTCGAGCAGGGAGGGGCGGGCGGTGCCGGTATCGACCGGGGCGCCGAGCCAGCGGCTGCGCGGCACGATCTCCGGACTGTCGGCGATCTCGCGGCGGCCGGCGGCGTCGAAGCGCTCGTCGCCCGGGAAGAGCAGCGCAAAGCCCCGCTCCACCGCCTCGCGGACCGCCGGATCGTTCTCGCGCCAGTAGCGCGGATCGCCCATGAGTTCCTCGAGGTCTTCCACGGTGAGCGGCGCCTGGGGAGCGCCGGGGATGAGATCGGCGAGATCGAGACTCGACGGATACGGCGTACCGCGGCGCGCCGGACGAGGGGAGGGCATGGCTTCATCTCCGATCGGGAAGGAGCGCACGAAAAAGGCCGCCTTCCAGGGAGAAGGCGGCCTCGGGACGGAGTCCGGGTCGTGCTGGAGATGGAGATGGTATTCCTATTTCAGATTGCAAGTGCCGGCGCCGCCGCGCGTGCGCCGCCTCTTCCCCTACACGCCGCCGACGATGAACTGGGTCGCGACGGCGCCGGCGTAGACGAGCAGGAGGAGGATGCTTTCGATCCCGATCTTACCCGGCCCCTCGCGCTGCCGCAGGATCAGCCCGGCGGTCAGGATGCCCGTCATCAGCAGGGCCGCGACGATCCAGAAATAGTCCTGGTCGCCGACGGCGTGGTAGAGCGAGCCGTCGCGATAGGCAACGTCCGACGCCACCAGGAAGAGCGTGTCGAAGGTGTTGCCGCCGATGATGCCGCCGATCGCCAGTTGCAGGGCGCCGCGGCGCACGGCCGCGACCGTGGTCACCAGTTCCGGCAGGGACGTGACCACCGCCGTTGCCAGCGCCCCGACCACGGTTTCCGAGATCTGCATGCGGTCGGACAGTTCCGATGCGATCTTCGCGATCGCGTAGCCGGACGTTCCCATGAGCAGCATCAGCAGCCCGAAGGTCAGGAACAGCCGGCCGGTGCTGTCCGCGCGGCTTTCCGCATCTTCGTCGTCGGGCCGATCCGGCCGCGTCTCCTTCGTCCGGGTGGGAGTCCACATCGGCGCTTTCCGGACCGTGCGGCCGGCGAGCAGGCCGGAGCCGTAGACCAGCAGGATCGCGAACGAGACCGGGTGGATGGCCCACATCGTCACCTCCGGCGTCGTCATGGCGACGAAGGGCAGGGTCAGCAGCACGATGAGGACGAGCCCTTGGAACACGTTCCCCAGGTCGGCGCCCGCATGCTCCAGGTTGATCCTGCGGTAGAACATGTCGGCCACGGCCAGGAACACCGTCTGCGCCGCAATCCCGCCGACGCTGTTGGAGAAGGCGAGCGAGGCGCGCCCGTCGAGGGCCGCGGTGATCGACACGACGGTTCCGCCGAGAGACGTCGCCGCACCGAGGAGGACGGCACCGGCGATCGCCTCGCCGAGGCCCGTCCGGTCCGCCAGCTTGTCCGCCAGCCCGGTCATCCGCAGGCCGCAGATGAAGATGACGCCGCCCGCCGCCAGGAATCCCGCGACGAGTGCCGCCGTCGGGAGGCTGCCCCACATCGCCCCGCCCTTTCGTCGTCGCTCCGATGCCCGCCATAGGCGGGCCGACCCCTCGCCAACGCGGCGGGCACGATCGGGTTCGGACGCTCCGGGTGTTACCGGCCGCGGGCTATCCGGCCGGACCGCCGCCCATCTCGTCCTCGATGAAGGCGCGCACGATCGCCTCCATGCTCTCGTCGGCGCGGAAGCCGAGGGCGAGGCCGCGGGCGGGGGCGAAGCGGGCGGGCCAGGAGGCGACGATGGCGCGGATGGCCGGGTCGGGCTGCCAGCGGATGCGGGCGGCGGGCGCGGGGCCGGCGACGGCGGTCATGGCGGCGACCATCCCGCCGACGGTGCAGGTGATGCCGGGCAGCGAGACGGCGGCGCCGATGCCCCAGTCGGCGGCGGGCACCTCGGCCGCATGCAGCAGGCCCTCGATCACGCGGCGCGGCGAGATCAGCCACATCGGCTGTTCGGGGGCCACCGGGCAGACGGCTTCCTCGCCGTTCAGCGGCTCGCGGATGATCGAGCTGGCGAAGGTCGAGGCCGCCTTGTTCGGCCGGCCGGGGCGGACGACGACGGTCGGCAGGCGCAGGGTGCGGCCGTCGACGAAGCCCTTGCGGCCATAGTCGGCGACCAGCAGTTCGCCGATCGCCTTCTGCGTGCCGTAGGAACTCTGCGGCGTGGTGATCGTGCCGTCGGCGATCACGTCGGGCATCGGCCCGCCGAACACGGCGACGGAACTGGCGAAGAGGAATCGTGGCCGGCCACCCGCTGCTTGGCCACCCGCTGCTTGGCCACCGGCGGCACGCGCCGCCTCCAGCAGGGCGCGCGTGCCGTCCAGGTTGACCCGCATGCCGAGGTCGAAGTCGGCCTCCGCCCCGGCGCTGACCACGGCGGCGAGGTGGAAGACGAAGCCGGTCTCGGGTGTCACGAGCCCCGCTGCGACGGCCGGATCGCCGACGTCGCCGGTGGTGGCGCGGACGCGCGGGTCGGCGGTCTCCACTGGTACCGCGTCGAAGACGTCGATGCGCTCGATCGTGCGGCCGTCGAGGCTGCCGCGGTCGAGCAGGGCCCGGGTCAGCTTGCGCCCAAGGAAGCCGGCGCCGCCGGTAATCAGGACGCGCATCGCCTCCTCCGAGTCGTTACTGCGGCTCGCCGCGGAAGCCGGTCGCGACCAGGTAGATCTCGGACGAGTCCTTGCGGCTCGCCGGCGGCTTGGCGTGGCGCACCTGGGCGAAATCGCGCTTCAGCATGTTCAGCAGCGAGGCGTGCGCGCCGCCCTGGAACAGCTTGCAGACGAAGGTGCCGCCTGGGGCCAGGAAGACCCGGCCGAGGTCGTAGGCCGCCTCCGCCATGCCGAGGATGCGGATCTTGTCGGTCGCGGCATGGCCGATGGTCGAGGGCGCCATGTCGCTGAGCACGATGTCGGCGGCACCACCGAGCGCGTCGGCGATGACCGGCTCGGCGGCCGGCAGGGTGGCGTCGAGCTGCAGCACCGCCGCACCGTCGACCGCGTCCATCGCCTGGATGTCGACGGCGACGACGCGGCTCCTCGCGCCGCAGCGTGCGACCGCGACCTGGGTCCAGCCGCCGGGGGCGGCGCCCAGGTCGAGCACGCGCTTGCCGGGGGTGAGGATGTGGAAGCGGTCGTCGAGCTCGATCAGCTTGAAGGCGGCGCGCGAGCGCCAGCCCAGGCGCTTCGCCTCGGTGACGTAGGGGTCGTTCAGCTGGCGCTCGAGCCAGCGCGCCGACGAGTTGCTGCGCTTGCGCGCGGTGCGCAGGCGGACGGTGACCTCGCGCGAGCCGGAACCGCGGCCGGCGGTCACGCGGAATATCCGCCCGACGCGCCGGCGCCGCGGACATGCGTCGCGCCGCGGTCCGCCGCCATCAGCGACAGCAGGATGCCCTCGCGCACGCCGCGGTCGCCGACGCGCAGCCGCTCCGCCGGCCAGAGCCGGCAGATGGCGGCCAGGATGGCGCAGCCGACCACCACCAGGTCGGCGCGGTCGGCGCCGATGCAGGGGTGCGCGGCGCGCTCGGCATAGGTCATGGTCCGCAACTGCTCGCTGATCCTGTCGATGTCGGTGCGCTCGAGAAACTGGCCGTCCACGGCGCGCCGCTGGTATTTCGGCAGGTCGAGGCGGATGCCGACGACCGTGGTGACGGTGCCGGACGATCCCAGCATCTGCACCCGGCCCGCCCGGGCTTCCTCGGCGATATGGTGACGCGCCTCGAACGGCTCCAGTCCGGCGCGCACTTCGGCGATCATCGCTTCGTACGCCCCGGCCGAAACCTCGTGGCCGCCCCAGCGCTCCGCCATGTTGACGACGCCGAGCGGCACGGAGATGCAGTCGATGACCTGCGGCTGGCCGCGCGCCGGCACGGCGACCCACATCACCTCGGTCGAGCCGCCGCCGATGTCGAACATCAGCGCGCGCGCCCGGCGCTGGTCGAGCAGCGGCGCGCAGCCGCCGGCGGCGAGGCGCGCCTCCTCGGCGGTGTCGATGATCTCCAGCTCGACCCCGGTCTCCTCGGCGACCCGCTCGACGAAGGTCCCGCAGTTGCGCGCCCGGCGGCAGGCCTCGGTCGCGACGCTGCGCAGGCGGTTGGTGCCGGTCCGCTCCAGCTTCGCGGCGCAGACCTTCAGGGCGGAGATGGTGCGCTCGATGGCCGCCTCGGAGAGCTCGCCGCTGGCCTGCAGCCCTTCGCCGAGCCGCACGATGCGGGAAAAGGAGTCGACGACGTCGAAGCCGTAGCGGTTGGGTGTGGCGACGAGCAGGCGGCAGTTGTTGGTGCCCAGATCGAGCGCGCCGTAGACCGGCTCGGCCGGGTCCCCCGGCGGTCCCGACCCGCGGGCACGTCCTCGCCATCGGCGCCTGCAGCGCCACTCCTCGTACGTCGCCACCTCACGTCTCCCCGGGTGCTCGCGCCCGCCTCCCCAGGCCGCGCGGCCCCGTATCGTTGCGAACATGCTAACCCCGCGCGAGACGGGTTGCCATAGCGCCGCCCGATCATTAAGTTCAGCGGCGCTTGCCCGACCCGCCCGTCGGCCTCGCCCGCTTGGGGGATAGTTTAGCGGTAGAACTCTCGGCTCTGACCCGAGCAGCCCTGGTTCGAATCCAGGTCCCCCAGCCAAACTCAAAAAGCGAACGGTTTCAGCCCTTAAAGGGCGGGTTGCCCAATTTCTAGTACAGTGTCCTGGTGCAGGGGGCTAGCTCTCCGCGCGCGCGTCGGTTGATCCTCCTGGAAAATTTCCGAGCGGTCATCGAGTTCCGGGAGAGGGAGCGAGCCGCGCGGCGTCTGCGTACGTGGACGTCTGCTGCAGGATCGCGGTTCTCCTCTCCCGCACCCTGTCTAGCCGAAAGCCGCTCCTGCGTATCCTGCGGCGCACGTTCCGGCGGCAATCGCTATTCTGCCGAGATAGGCTCCCTCGGCACGTTCCGACTGCGGAACGGCCTCGACCGAGTGTCCACGGTAACGCTCTCCGCCGTCATCTCGCTCCCCCAAGCCCCGCGGCGCCGTCATGTCGTGAACAACCCGTCTCCGCCAGCTTGCGGGGGGTGGTTGAAAGGGAGGTAATCCGAAAAACCGACTACCCCGGCACGCTGCATTCCGGGGAGGGTGTGCGGAGATCGCAACGGGAATCGCCGATGCTCCGCGACCATACTGCAATCGCCGCCGGCTCGCCGGACGCCCGAGGCTTCCTCGCCCTGTCGGCGGTCACCGGTGAACCGCTGCAGGCCGATACCGCCGCCGGCGCGCCGGAGGCGGACACCACGGCTTTGGTCGGCAGCGAGGCAGGCGGCGCCGCGATGGACGAGACCGCCGGGCCGCAGGGCATGCCCGGTGCGCCGAGGACCGCCGGTTCGGCATTGGTCGCCGACGACGAGCAGGCGAACGTCGCCGCCGCCGTCGGGGACGTGGCATCGGCTGATGGATCGGGCGCGTCCACCGTCCCGGATGCGCCGGCGCCGCTCCAGCCCTCTTCCGAGGGGTTGCGTGTCCAGCCGGCCAACACGGCCGTCGAAAAGCTCCCGGGTTGGGCCGTGCCGGGGATCGAGGAGGTGCTGCCGCCCCCGTCGGAATTCGTCCGGGTGTCGGTCAATCCCGCCGCGAGCGATGAAATCGCGCCGCCTACCACCTTGGGACGGATCGCGCTGGAAAACGCCCTGCCGGGTTCGCCGGAAAGCGAGTGGCGCCTGACGGAGCGTGACCGCAGCATCGAAGGCTTCGCGACGGAATTCAGCGTCGACCAGGGCGAGACGGTCAGCTTCAAGATCGCCACGGATTCCACCGACTACCGCATCGACATCTACCGGCTCGGTTACTATGGCGGGATGGGCGCTCGGAAGGTCGCGACCATCGAGCGCCAGAGCGAGACGCCGCAGGTACAGCCGCATCCGATCGTGGACATGGAGCGGGGCCTCATCGACTGCGGCAACTGGGGTGTCTCCGCCGAATGGGAGGTCCCGGAGGATGCCGTCTCGGGCGTCTATCTGGCCGTCATGCGCCGGCAGGATGGAACCGAGGGTGCCAACGAGATTCCGTTCGTCGTCCGCGGCGACGGCACCGCGAGCGACATCGTCTTCCAGACGTCGGACACGACTTGGCAGGCCTACAATCCCTGGGGCGGCGCCAACTTCTATGGCGGCGACGTGCCGGTCGATCCCGAGGAGATCATCTCCTACAACCCGCCCAACTGCAGCTGCGGGCTGAACGCGATCGGCCGCGCCTACGCCGTCAGCTACAACCGGCCGTTCCTGCATTCCGAGATCTACGCCTGGGGGCCGCAGAACTATCTGTTCGGCGTCGAATATTCGGCGATCCGCTGGATCGAGCAGAACGGCTACGACGTCTCCTATATCGGCGGGGCCGATACCGCGCGCGCCGGGGCGCAGTTGCTGGACCATCAGATGTTCCTGTCGGTGGGCCACGACGAATACTGGACCGCCGAACAGCGTGCGAACGTGGAGGCGGCGCGCGACGCCGGGGTCAATCTCTCCTTCTTCAGCGGCAACGAGGTCTACTGGAAGGCCCGCTGGGAGACGAGCATAGACGGCGACGGCATGCCCTATCGCACCCTCGTCTGCTACAAGGAGACCTGGGCCGGAACAAGCATCGACCCCAGTGGCACCAGCACGGGCACCTGGCGCGACGAACGCTTCTGGGACGAGGGGCAGGAGCCGGAGAACTCCCTGACCGGCACAATGTTCCAGGTCGACGCGTACCGGCTCGACACGATCAGCGTACCCTACGACTTCTCCCAGTTCCGGTTCTGGCGCAACACGGGGATGTCGACATTGCAGGTCGGCGAGACCGGCGCGCTGGTCGGCAATCTGCTGGGTTACGAGTGGGATTCCGACGTCGACAACGGCTTCCGGCCGGCCGGCCTGATCAACCTGTCGCTGACGACGGTGGAAGTCGACACGTTCCTGATGGACTTCGGGTCGACCGTCGGTCCGGGCGAGGCGACGCACAGCCTGACGATGTATCGCGCCGAGAGCGGCGCCATCGTGTTCGGGGCGGGCACCGTCTACTGGTCGTGGGGACTGGACGACAACCACGACAACGAGCCGACCCCGACCGATCCCAACGTGCAGCAGGCGATGGTCAACCTGTTCGCGGACATGGGCATCCAGCCGGACACGCTCGAAGCCAGCCTGGTTCTCGCCGCACCATCGTCCGATGCACTGGCGCCGTCCTCGCAGATATCGGCGGTTTTCGAAGGGGCGACGTTCGTCGACGGCCAGACGGTCACCATAACCGGGACGGCTGCGGACGGCGGCGGCGGAAAGGTGGCGGGCATCGAGGTGTCGCTGGACGGCGGCAACTCGTGGCGGAAGGCGACCGGTCGTGAGACGTGGAGCTACACCGGGCAGGTGGGGCCGGTCGGCAGCTATCCGATCCTGTCGCGCGCGGTCGACGACAGCCTGAACCTGGAGACACCGGGGCCGGGACGGGCGGTCACCGTGACATTGCCCGAGACGTCGAGCTTCTGGACTTATGCGGACGTGCCGGCCGACCTCTATGTCGACGACAACATGCCGATCGAACTCGGCCTGCGGTTCACGGCTCAGACGAACGGCAGCATTACCGGCGTCCGCTTCTACAAGAGCTTTCTCAACCAGGGCCAGCATACGGCCCACCTGTGGACCGCCTCCGGGACGCTGCTCGCCGCGGCGCCGTTCACCAACGAGACGACCAGCGGGTGGCAGTCGGTGAGCTTCGCACAGCCGGTCGCCATTGCGGCCGGCACCACCTATGTCGCCTCCTACCACAGTGCGGGGCGCTATTCCGTCGATACCGGCTACTTCGATGCGCCCCGCCAGAGCGGCCCGCTCACCGCATCCAACGGTGCGGGCGTGTACGGCTACGGCGATGTCGGCACATTCCCGGACGGGACCTATCTCGATCAGAACTATTGGGTAGACGTCGTCTTCCAGGAGGAGCCGAACCAGCCGCCGGTGGCAGTGGCCGACGCGGGCTTCACGACGGCGCACGAGACGCCTCTGGTTCTCGCGGCGGCGGCGCTGACGGCGAACGACACGGACGCCAACGGCGACCCCCTCACGATCACGGCGGTCGGAAGTGCCACGAACGGGAGCGTCGTGCTGAACCAAGCGGCGCAGACCGTCACCTTCACGCCGGACGCCGGCTACAGCGGTGCCGCCGGCTTCGACTATACGATCTCGGACGGACGCGGCGGCAGCGCATCGGCGTCGGTCGGCCTGACGGTGACCGAGCCCGGGATCGGCCTCAGCCTGTTCTCGCCCGCCGCCGTTCCGGCGATCCTGTCCTCCGGCGATCCAGATCCCGTGGAGTTGGGTGTCAAGTTCCGGGCGGACAGCGCCGGCACGATCTCCGGCATCCGCTTCTACAAGGGGCCGGAGAATACCGGCGTGCATACGGGGCGGCTGTGGACCGCCTCCGGCACCGTCCTCGCGACCGCCACCTTCACCAACGAGACGGCCAGCGGCTGGCAGACGGTGAGCTTCGCCAGCCCGGTCGCGATCGTTGCCAACACGACCTATGTCGCGTCCTACCACACCAACGGCAACTACGCGCTGGATGTGAACTTTTTCACCGCCGAGACGGTGAACGGCCCGCTGCGCGCGCCATCTTCAGCTGCTGTCGGGGGCAATGGCGTCTTCGCCTACGGCGCGCCCGGCAGCTTCCCGAACAACAGCTACAACAGCTCGAACTACTGGGTCGACGTCGTCTACAACGAGACGGTCGAGGAGAACCAGCCGCCGGTGGCTGTGGCGGACGCGGGCTTTACGACCGCGCATGAGACGCCGCTGGTCCTGGCGGCGGCAGCGCTGACCGGGAACGACACCGACGGCAATGGCGACCCGCTGACGATCACGGCGGTCGGCAGTGCGACGAACGGCAGCGTCGTCCTGGACCCGGTGGCGCAGACCGTCACCTTCACGCCGGACGCCGGCTACAGCGGTGCCGCCGGCTTCGACTATACGATCTCGGACGGACGCGGCGGCAACGCGTCGGCGACGGTCGGCCTGACGGTGAACGAACCGGGCATCGGCCTCAGCCTGTTCTCGTCCGGAGACGTGCCCGGGACGATCTCTTCCGGCGATCCCAATCCCGTAGAACTGGGCGTCAAGTTCCGCGCGGACAGTGCGGGCACGATCTCCGGCATCCGCTTCTACAAGGGGCCGGAGAATACCGGCGTGCACACGGGGCGGCTGTGGACGGCCTCCGGCACCGTCCTCGCGACCGCCACCTTCACCAACGAGACGGCGAGCGGCTGGCAGACGGTGAGCTTCGCCAGCCCGGTCGCGATCGCGGCGAACACCACCTACGTCGCCTCCTATCACACCAACGGCAATTATGCGGTCGACGCGAACTACTTCGCTGCCGAAACGGTGAACGGGCCCCTGCGCGCGCCGTCCTCGGCGGCGGGAGGCGGCAACGGCGTCTACGCCTATGGCGCGCCGGGCAGCTTCCCGACCGGCAGCTACAACGGCTCGAACTATTGGGTCGACGTCGTCTATAACGAGACGGTCGAGGAGAATCAGGCGCCGGTGGCGGTGGCGGACGCGGGCTTCAGCACCGCGCACGAGACGCCGCTGGTCCTGGCGGCGGCGGCGCTGACCGGGAACGACACCGACGGCAATGGCGACCCGCTGACGATCACGGCGGTCGGCAGTGCGACGAACGGCAGCGTCGTCCTGGACCCGGTGGCGCAGACCGTCACCTTCACGCCAGACGCCGGCTACAGCGGCGCCGCCGGCTTCGACTATACGATCTCGGACGGACGCGGCGGCAGCGCGTCGGCGACGGTCGGCCTGACGGTGAACGAACCGGGCATCGGCCTCAGCCTGTTCTCGTCCGGAGACGTGCCGGCGGTCCTGGCCGCCAACGATCCCGATCCCGTGGAACTGGGCATCAAGTTCCAGGCCGACGTCGCCGGAAGCATCACCGGCGTGCGGTTCTACAAGGCTGCGGAAAACGTCGGGACGCATGAAGCGCATATCTGGACCGCGGCGGGGTCGCTGCTCGCGACCGCCACCTTCACCGCCGAGACCGCGAGCGGCTGGCAGACGGCGAGCTTCGCCAGCCCGGTCGCGATCGCGGCGGACACCACTTACGTCGCCTCCTACCACACCAACGGCTTCTACTCCGCGACGCCGGCCTTCTTCGGCGGTGAACTCTCCAATGGGCCGCTCCGCGCATTGGCCTCATCCACGGCGGGCGGCAACGGGGTGTACGCCTACGGGCCGTCGGGGGTGTTTCCGACCGAGAGCTACAACCAGACCAACTATTGGGTGGATGTCGTCTTCGACACCCACCTCACGGCGTAGCCGGCGATGACGGCGCGCCCCGAGCGCCTGCCCGCGACACTGCTCACCGGTTTCCTGGGCGCAGGCAAGACCAGCGTCCTGAACCACATCCTGAACAGCCGCGAGAGCCGCCGGATCGCGGTGATCGTGAACGACATGAGCGAAGTCAACATCGACGCCGACCTGATCCGCGGCGGAACGCCGGGCTTCGCGCGCACCGAGGAGCAGCTCGTCGAGCTGAGCAACGGGTGCATCTGCTGCACGCTACGGGACGACCTGCTGACGGAGGTGCGGCGCCTGGCCGGCACCGGGCGCTTCGATTATCTCGTGATCGAAAGTACCGGCATCGCGGAACCGCTGCCGATCGCCGCCTCCTTCTCGTTCCGGGACGAGGCGGGCCGCTCGCTGGCCGATATCGCCCGCCTCGATACGGTGGTCGCCGTGGTCGACGCGATCGACCTCCCGGACCTGTACGGCAGCCTCGATACGCTTTGCGACAGAGGGCTGGCCGCCGGCACCGACGACGGCCGGACACTGGCCGATCTGCTGGCCGACCAGATCGAGTTCGCGGATGTGCTGATCGTGAACAAGGCGCGCGACGTGACGCCGGATCATCTCCGCCGCGTACGCGCGATCCTGAGAGCGCTCAACCCCGAGGCGCGTGTGATCGAGACCTCGTACGGCGTCGTGCCGGCCGTCGAGGCGATGGGCACCGGCCTGTTCGACGAGCGCCGCGCGGCGCGGCGGCCGCTCTGGCACAAGGCGCTGCACGCCCCGGAAGACCATGTCCCGGAAACCGAGGAATACGGGATATCGAGCTTCGTCTATCGGGCCCGCCGGCCGTTCGCCCCCGCTGCCCTGGCAGCGTTCGCGCAGCGGCGATGGCACGGCGTCCTGCGCGCGAAAGGCCATTTCTGGCTGGCGACGCGTCCGGACCAGCTCTGCCATCTGTCCTGGACGGGGCGGCAGCGCCGGATGGAGGCGCGCGGACAGTGGTGGACGACCGTGCCGCGCGTTCTCTGGCCGAACCATCGTGTGTTCCACGAGATGATGCGGCGGCACTGGTCGCCCGTCTGGGGCGACCGGCGGCAGGAACTCGTTTTCATCGGAACGGGCATCGACGAAGCCGCGATCCGCTCGGCCCTCGACGCCTGCCTCACCGGCCCGGCCGACCGTTTCGATCCGCGGCATTTCGAGGGCCTGCGGGACTCGCTTTCGCTTTGGACGTCGCTCGCACACCACCACCCGCACGGCCACGCCGCGGCGGCACGCTCCGCCTAACCCGCATCACCGAAAGGACATGAGCCATGCGCGAAGAACTGTATGCCGACGGCGTCGGCGAGATCACCGTCACCGGGTCGATCGTCCGGATCGACTTCGTCAGCCTGTCGCACGACCAGCGCGACGCCCACAACAACCCGAAGCCCGTGGTCCGGCAGCGCGTCATCATGCCGGGCGATGCGTTCGCCGAGGCGGTCAAGCTGATGCAGAAGGCGGTGGCGGGACTGGCCGAAACCAAGCCGGTCGATCGGCGGATCGTCCTTCCGATACGCGACACGGCATCGCCGGCAGCCGAGCCCGTGGGCCGGAACGCCTCGCCGAACTTCAACTGAGCCGCCGGCGCAGCCGCCGCGACGGGGCGTGACGATGAGCGAGGCACCGGCACCGGCACCCGGTTCAGCTCCCATCTCCGGCGATACGGGGCTCCACTGCCTCGCACTCGTCGCGCGGCATCACGGGCTCGACGTCAGCGTCCACCGCCTCGTGCACGACTATGCGATCGGCGAGGAGGCCGTGGACGACACCATGCTGGTGCGCATGGCCCGGGACCTCGGCCTGAAGGCGCGGGCCCGCAGCGTCGGCTGGAACGAGCTGACCGAACTCGGCCAGGCCTATCCGGCGATGGCGCGCCTTACGAACGGCAACTGGATCCTCGTCGCCGGCATCGGAAGGATCATCGCGGCGGAAGCAGACGGCGACGCGCAGGGCGAGGGGGTCGTCCGCGTGCTGGATCCGCTGGCGGTGCGTCCGGAGTTGATGGACGTCACAGAGGCCCGCTTCCGGGAACGGTGGAGCGGCGACATCCTGCTGCTGAAGCGCAGCTACCGGCTGGCGGATCCCGATCAGCCCTTCGGATTCCGCTGGTTCGTTCCGGAGATCCTCCGGCAGCGCCGGCTGTTCGCGGATGTCGCCGTCGCAGCCGTCCTTCTGTACGCGCTGGGTCTGGTCACGCCGATCTTCTTCCAGCTGGTGATCGACAAGGTCCTGGTGCACGAGAGCTACCAGACCCTCTACGTGCTGACAGCAGGCGTGCTGGTCGCGCTGGCCTTCGACGCCGCGTTCTCCTTCCTGCGCCGCTATCTGCTGCTGTTCGCGTCCAATCGCATCGACATCCGTGTGGCGACGCGCACATTCGGCCACCTTCTCAGCCTGCCGATCAGCCTCTTCGAGCGCGCCTCGGCGGGCGTGCTCGTCAAACACATGCAGCAGACCGGGCGGATACGCGAGTTTCTGACCGGCCGCCTGTTCCTGACGCTGCTCGACGGCCTCTCGCTGTTCGTCTTCATTCCCGTCCTCCTGATGTACAGCGTCGAGCTGACCTGCGTGGTGCTGGCCTTCACGGCGCTGGTGGGCGGTATCGTGGCGCTGCTGGTCGGGCCGTTCCGGCGGCGGCTGGCGAACCTGTACGAGGCGGAGGCCGAGCGTCAGGCGCTTCTCGTGGAAACGGTCCACGGGATCCGGACGGTGAAATCGCTCGCGATGGAGCCGCGGCAGCGGCGGCTGTGGGACGATCGCTCGGCGCAGACCGTGGCGGTCCGGGCGCGGGTGGAGACGGTGTCGACCACCGCCCAGTCCCTCACCGGGATGGTCGAGAAGATGATGATGGTGGCCATCATCGGCTTCGGCGCGATGGCGGTCTTCGACGGTTCGATGACGATCGGTGCGCTGGTCGCGTTCAACATGCTGGCCAACCGGGTCTCCGGGCCGCTGGTGCAGATCGTCACCATGGTTCACGAGTATCAGGACGTCGCGCTCTCGGTGCGCATGCTGGGCCAGCTGATGAACCAGCGCCCCGAGCAGGCGGTGCAGGGGGCGGGCCTCCGCCCCGACCTCGGCGGAGCGCTGGAGTTCGAAGGCGTCACGTTCCGCTATGGCGCGGACGGACGGCCGGCGCTGGACGATATCTCCTTCAAGATCCCCGCCGGCAGCCTGTTCGGCGTCGTGGGCAAGAGCGGGTCCGGAAAGACCACGATCACGCGACTGATCCAGGGTCTCTACCCGATCCAGCAGGGGCTGCTCCGTCTGGACGGCTTCGACATTCGCGAGATCGACCTGGTGCATCTGCGGAACAGCATCGGCGTGGTGCTGCAGGACAGCTTTCTCTTCCGGGGCACGGTGCGGGACAACATCCTCGCCGGAAAGCCGAACGCTACCCCCGACGAAGTCGCCCGTGCCGCCGAGATGGCCGGGGCGACCGAATTCATCGAACGCCTGCCGCGCGGCTTCGAGACCGTTCTCGAGGAGAATGCGGAGAACCTGTCCGGCGGCCAGAAGCAGCGACTGGCGATCGCCCGTGCGCTGGTGGCCGATCCGCGGATCCTCATCTTCGACGAGGCCACCAGTGCCCTCGATCCGGAGAGCGAGGCGCTGGTTCGCGACAATCTTCGCCGGATCTCGAGCGGCCGGACCGTCGTGATCGTGTCGCACCGGCTGTCGACGCTGGTCGACGCGAACGCGATCCTGGTGATCGATCGCGGGCGGGTCGCCGACCTGGGCCGGCACGATCAGCTGCTGTCGCGGAATCCTGTCTATCGCCAGCTCTGGACGCAGCAGACGAGGCATGCGGCATGACCGGCGACCAGGCCCCGCAGACGCGCGCCCTCGTGATCAGGAGCCAGTCGGCGCCCGCATCGGCTACACGCTCCTTCATTGCGGCGTTCCAGCCCGATGCGATGGAACTGGAGGCGAGCGAGCCGCCCCGGGTCGCGCGGGTGACGCTGTACCTGGTCGCGGCGCTGATCGTCGGCGCGGTGACGTGGGCGACGGTCTCCCAGGTCGACGAGGTGGTCGTGGCGCCAGGCCGGCTGATAACGACGCGGCCGTCCATCGTTGTGCAGCCCCTGGAAACCTCGGTGATCCGGTCGATCGACGTCACGGTGGGCGAAGTGGTCCGGGCCGGGCAGACGCTGGCGCGGCTGGACGCGACCTTTGCCCAATCCGATGCCGATCAGCTCCGTGCCCGCCACGCCACCTACGATGCCCAGGTCAGACGGCTGACCGCCGAACTCAACGACCGCGACGCGCCGGGCCTCGCGGAACGCGGCGAGGAAGGATCGCTGCAGGCGCGCCTGCTGCTGCAGCGCCGCGCCTATCTGGCGTCGCAGCTCGCGCACTATGCCCGCCTGATGGACATGGGCAAGGCGGAGGTGGCGAAGACACGCGCCGAGGAGCGGGCGCTGGTCAAGCGTTCGGCAAACCTCGGCGAGATCGTGACGATGCATGCGACCCTGGTGGAACGTCAGACGGGGTCGCGGCTGCGATACCTGCTCGCCCAGGACACGCGGCTGAACGTCGAGGCCGACCTCGTCAAGGTGCGTGGCGCGAAGGTCGCGGCCGAGCAGAGCGTAGCCAAGGCGCAGGCGGAACAGGAAGCGTTCATCCAGGACTTCCGACGCGCCGCGATGGAGGAACTGGTCGAGGCCGAGCGGCAGCGGGCCGCTGCGGCCGAAGAACTGAAGAAGATGGAGAGACGGCGGGATCTCGTCGTGCTCACCGCGCCGTCCGATGCGGTCGTGCTGGAATTGGCGGATCGGTCCGTCGGATCGGTGGTGCGCGAGGCGGAACCGCTGCTCTCACTCACACCGCTCGACGTTCCGCTCGAGGGCGAGATCTCGATCGACGCGCGCGATATCGGCCGCATCCACGCGGGGCAGTCGGTCAGGATCAAGTTCGACGCCTACCCGTTTCAGAAGCACGGCACGGCGTCCGGCTCGCTGCGGACGATCAGCGAGGACGCATTCGCGCGCGACCGGCCGGATAGCCCATTGCAGGCCGAACGGCCGTCGAGCTTCTATCGCGCGCGTGTCAGCCTGGACGCGGTCGACCTGAAGCAGCTCCCGGCGCCGATCCGCCTGATCCCCGGGATGAACGTGACGGCCGAGATCATGTCGGGGCGGCGCAGCGTCGCCTCTTACTTCCTCTATCCCCTGATCCGTGGCTTCGACGAGAGCATTCGCGAGCCGTGACGGTGCCGTCGCTCGGGCCGCTCGGCGAGCTATCTGAGGTGGACGAGAAGCCACTCGGGGAGCCAGCAGCGCACGGCATCGCGCATGCGATTGGCCGTTCCCCCACCCAGACCGAGCAATCGCAGCCAAAGCCGCAGCCGCAGGTCCGGCGGCATGAGAGAGAGCTGCGACAGCACCAGCGCATCCTCCGGGATCGGATGATCGTGCACGAGATGCATCAGGATGTCGGGTTCGCCGTAAGCCGGGCGATCGGCGGCGGTGCAGCGCGGCGGATCGCGCGGTGCGAGGGCCTGGGCGTAAAGCCGCTCGACCTCGGCCTGCCAGCCCGCTCCGGTGTGCTGGCGAATGATGCCGGCGCGGGTCGCCGCGCCGAGGTCGTGCCGCAGCGCGGGGTCCTCGGCCAGTCGCAGGAGTGCCGCCGTATAGTCCTCGATGCTGCGCGTCTGGATCAGTGTGCCTGCGAGGCCGGGCATGTCGGCGCCGAGGATGCCGCTCGCCTCGCCATATGGGAAGCGGGTGACCAGGGGCGTCTCGTAGCTCCCGGCTTCCAGAAGCGACGTGGTGGACACGAAGGGGAAGGAGTCCACATAGATGTCGGCCGCCTGATAGAACAGCGCCGTCTCTGACCGCTCGCCGTGCAGGACGATGCGGCCGCCGGCGGCTTCGATCGCGTCGGCCCAGTCGGGCCGCGGTCCCGCGCCGACGATCACGAGCGAGGCGTCGGGCCGCTGCCGCAGGAACGGCAGATGCGCTTCGGCGTAGTTGGTGCCGCCGATGGTCCTGAACTTCACCGCCCGCGCCACGGACAGCAGCATCGTGGCACTCGGATCGAGGCCGAGCCGGCGCTTGGCCTCGGCGCGGCCGGTCGTCCGCGCCGGCGGCGCGAGGATGATGGGCAGCAGTGCCTGCCGGTCCGGCTCGATCCCGCGGCGCCGGCGGGCGAGAAGCGCGCCTGATCCGCGGAGACCGGCGACGATGTCTGCAATTCCGACGCCGAGCCAGAAGAGGTGGTCGGCATGATCGATGTAGATGGTCTTCGGGCGTCCGACCGGATCGGCGAAGGCGAGCACGGGAACGACGTCCCGGTTGCCGACGTGCAGCACGACCATGTCCGCGTCGGCCGCTAGGTCGCGTAGCCGCCGCGCCCACGCAATCACGCTGCCGATGGTCGCATTGACGCGGTGTATCCGACCGCCGCTGGCGTCGACCGCCTGCTGCAACTCCGCGGGAACGGGGTGCCGCTGGCGGGTGAGCGCGACGGAGTGGGAGCGTGTGGCGTCCTGGCGGATCCATCGCCAGATCATTCGGGACAGTCCGCCGATCGACGTCACGGCCGTGGCGACGTGCAGAATCCGAGCCGGTGAGGCACCCGTGCGGCGTGGCTCGTCCTGTCCAGGCACCGTGGCGCGGCCGATCCGCAGCGCGAGATTCTCCAGGTCGGCGCTGGCGAAGAGCCCGCAATGGTTGCTCAGCGCGAACAGCGCAGCCATCTCGACATAGGCGGCGGCCGCGCCGAACCGGCCCGTGGCGAAGTGCCGTTGCGCGGTGGCGGTCAAGGTGCGAAACGATGCGAAGTTGCGTTCGATCGCGCGTATCCCCTCGAGCCGCTGGGCGTCGGTCGTCGGATCCATCCGCACGCTCCTACACGGATCGCCGAAGCGCGATCCGGCCATGTCCGGCCGTCGGCGGCGTGCCGCGCAGAAGCTGCCGGGCGATCCGCGGAATGACGGCCGGGACGAGTGAAACGAGAGTCCACCGTCGCCGCATGGCGGCAGGCAGGGGCGGATCCAGGCTGGCCATGCGATGTCGGACGCGCTTCCGCCCTCCGGTCCACCAGTCGTGGCGCAGCAAGATCTCCGACGCACGGTGGAAGCGGGTCAAGGCTGCCCGATGCGATTCGGGATCGAGCCGGTGCCCATGTTTCACCAGCGCCTTGCCCAGGACCTCGACCAAGCCGGAATAGGTGTGGCCAGACCGCGTGAGCCGCGTGTCCGAGGCGGTCCGGTACCAGGCGAGCGGGGCGCCGCAGCAGGCGAAGCGGCCGCCCCTGCCGGCGACCTCGCACCAGAGGGCGTAGTCTTCGGCGTAGAAGGCGCCTTTCGGCTGCATGCCGCTTTCGAGATAGGTCCTTCGTCGGATCGCCACGGTGGAGGTGGGCACGAAGCTTCCTCGGGCCAGAAGGCGCGAAAGCGGATCCTCGACTTCGACGAACTCGTCGATCGGAGCGCTCAGGCCGAAGCGTGCGAGATAATCGTCTTCTTCCCCCTCGACGATCCAGTTGCCGAAGCAGATGTCGATCTCGGGCCGGTTCCCCATGAACGCGGCCTGACGTTCGAGGCGACCGGGAAGGGCGATGTCGTCGGCATCCAGCAGCAGGACGAGCGGATGGCGGGCGGCGATCACGCCCGTATTGCGGGCCGTCGCGGGACCCTGGTTCGACTGGCGTATGTGACGGACGCGTCCGCCGTACCGTTCGACGATCTCGCCGGTACCGTCCGTCGAGCCGTCGTTGACGACGATGATCTCGTGCTCTCCCGGATAGTGCTGGTCGAGGACGGATTCGATCGCCATGGCGACGAAGCGTGCCGCATTGAACGCCGGGATGACCACCGACAGGCGTGTGCTGTTCATGGCGCCGGCTCCACTCGAAGTCGGGATGCGGGGGCACGTCCTGTTGCGAAGCGCAGCGCCCGTGCGGCGGACCACACGACGCCGATCTCCTCTCGCATCGGATGGCGGACGATCACCAGGGAGCCCGCCCATCCGGCTGCGGCCGCGATGCTGCCGACGAGGAGCGTCAGCGCGGGACGATGCGCCGCATCGCCTGCGAGTGCCACCCCGAAGGCGCACGCGCACGTCGAGCCCAGGGTCACGACCGCGCTGCGCCATATCGCGCGGGCGAGGTCGGGCCACGAGAACGGCACCTGGCGTCTGATGAACCGGAAGGCCAGGTACATCTGCAGCGGCGCCAGAACGAGGAAGCTGGCGGACATGGCGGTCAGGCCGAACTGGGCGGAGCCGATGACGACGACCATCGACAGCGGTACGCTGACGAGGGTGAGGCAGAGCGTGTCGCGAACGCGGCCGAGCGATACGAGCAGCGGATACGTTAGGAACGCCGGCGCGAGCGCCAGATAGGCGATCGACAGGATCTGCACCAGCGGAACCGCCGCCAGCCATTGGTCGCCGAGCAGTATGCGGACGGCGGGCTCGGCCATGACGGCCAGTCCGCCCAGGAACGGCCAGTGCGCCACCGTCATCAGAGCGATGCCATGCAGATACGGCTTCCGCATGTCGGCGCCGGCGCGCGCGCGCGTCGATAGGGCGGGCAGGACGACCGGCTGTATGGCGGAGACGACGCCGCGCTCGGGAAGCTGACAGAGCATCGCGGCCCGGCTGAAGAAGGCGACGGCGTCGAAGCCCAGAATGCGTCCCAGCGCCATCTGCGGCAGGAGTTGGTAGGCGGTGTTGATCAGGGTCGTGGCGCTCGAATAGCCACCGAAGCGCAGAATCGCCGCCCAGTTGGTAAAGGCCGGTCGGAACGCCCAGAAACTCGGGCGCAGGAGACAGGCGGCGAGCGAACTGACGACGCTGGCGGCCAGCATGCCCCATACGAGGCTGAGATACCCGAAGCCGAGCACCGCGAGGAGGGAGACCGCCACGAGATTGGATGCGGCACCGGCCACGTTGACCAGGGCGACGCGGCCGAATGCCATGTCGCGCCGCATCAGCACGACGAGCGTGCCGCCGAACGGCACGATCAGAAGGCCCGCGGCGGCGATGTAGACCACGTTGACCAGTCTCGCCTCGTCGTAAAATGCCGCGATTGTCGGTGCGGTGACATAGAAGAGGCAGGCGAGGACGCAGGACGAGACGAAGGTCACGGTGAACGCCGCACGCACCTTGATCGGCGTCAGATCACGTTCCTGGATCAGATAGACGCCGACGCCGAAATCGCGCAGCCCGTCGGCGATCACGAACAGCGCACCGCCGACGACGAACGTTCCGATGTCCGCGGGCGCGAGGAGCCGAGCGGCGACGGCCGTCGTCGTCAGGCTGAGTGCCATGACCGCGTAGCGATCCAGGGCAGACAGCAGCATAGATCGGCGTATCTGCATCCTCGACCGCACCCGGACATTTGGCAACGCACCAATCTGCCGGTGGTTGCAGCAGTGTTACTTAGCCGTATCCAGCCAGATCCTGGTCGCGCACGCGATCTCGCTGAAAAGCTACGCCGCCACAGGAAAAAGACGTACCGAGGACGACCTTCTCCCTAAGGTACTAGTCGCATCGCTCCGCCTAAGGGTCGAGTTGAGGCGCTTCCACCCCCGGCTTAGCCTGCAGTCTCTCGAACACGATAAGCGCATATCCGGAATCGGCGATCCGGCGAAACCAGAGAAACAGCGAGTTGGAGGCACGGATGAACATGCCGCCGCTAGCGATGTATCTGCTCAATGCCTTCCTGATCGTCGTCGTTGTCATCCCCCTGCTGCAGCGAAATGCTGCACGCCTTGGGCTCGTCGACCTCCCGAAGGGTCGCAAGATGCACGACGGCGCGATCCCCCTCACGGGCGGGATCGCGATGTTCGCTGCGTTTCTCGTGCCTGCAATGAACCTGCAACTCGTGCTCGGTGCGGGTTGGGAGCTCATCGCGGGGCTGGGTCTGCTGGTTGCGCTCGGGGTCGCCGACGATGCGTTCGACATCAATCCCTGGATGAAGCTCTGCGGCCAAGCAGCTGCCGCGGCGATCATGGTGGTGCCTCATTCGAACTTCCTGCAGCTGGGTCAACTGGTCGGCTCTGAAGCCGTAACTCCGACGCTTTTCGCGCTGCCACTGACGATCTTCTTCATCGTCGGCATCATCAACGCGTTCAACATGATCGACGGACTGGACGGGCTGGCGGGCGGTGCGGCGGCGACTGCGCTGGCGTGGATCGTGTTCGCAGCCTGGCTGTCGGGCGCGCCCAACGCCGCGGCGGAGCCCATGCTGATCCTCTTCGCCGTCCTCGGCTTCCTGATTTTCAACCTGCGCCACCGCTGGCGCTCGCGAGCCTCGGTCTTCATGGGCGATGCCGGCAGCATGATGCTCGGCGGCGCGATCGCCTTCTTCGCGATCCGCCTGGCGCTGCCGGTCGCGGAAGCGCAGCCGTCGCCGGCGGTGGCCCCGCTGCCGGCCGTCCTCTGGTTCTTCGCCCTGCCGGCCTTCGACACCCTGCTCCTGATCGCGCGGCGCCTAGCGGACGGCAAGAATCCGCTGGTCGGTGACCGACGGCATCTTCATCACCTCCTGCTCGAGGCCGGTCTCCCGCCGGAGCGGGCGACGGCCGGCGTAATTGCGGCGAACGGGTTCCTCGGCGGCGTGGGTTTCGCCGGGTGGCAGTTGGGCCTGCCGGGAGAAGCCTTGGCCGCGGCCCTGATCGTACCGCTGATGCTGCACGGCTACTTCGTCTGCCGAGGCTGGAGACACCTGCAGCGGCTGCTGCTGCCCGAGGCCGCACCGGTGGTCATGGCGCAGTTCGGGGGGGATACGTATCCCGCGGTGCAGGACCGAGCCGCATGACCCCGGATTCGACGGCGCAGACACAACCTCTCCGCCGCGACGACGCGCGGCGGTTGTCGCTGGCGTACCTCGCGCATCCGCATCACGGCGGGACGTACATGCTCTTCAGGTCGCTGCGCGCGGGTCTGGTGGAGCTGGGGGTGGATCTGCGCTGGATCGGCGTCGGCGAGGGGGCGTGGAACGCCTGGACGGATCCGCATTGGCAGGCCGACTGTCGATATGGCGCGCCGGTTGGCCCGCGAGGCGCCGTCGCGGAAGGCGAGCTCGCCGGCCATATCGCCAGTGCCATTGTCGCTGGCGACTATGACGGGGTGCTCGTCGGTGTGCTGACGCGGGAGGCCGAGATGCTGGCGGTAACGCGGCTGCCGCCGCATGTCGCGCGCATCATGATCGTCCACAACATCACGCCGGGCACCTATGCAGCCGCCCGCGCGCTGCGCGATGCGGTACATGCCACCGTCGCCATATCGCCGCGGATCGAGCGGGACCTCGTCGGCCGGCACGGCTTCCGGCGCGATCGCTGCGTCGTCATCGGACACGGGGTTGCGCTCGGTGCGCCGCCTCGGCCGCGAGCGGCCTCGCGGGACCTGCGGATCCTGTCCCTGGGACGCATCGACGAAGCGGCCAAGGGCGTGCTGTGGCTGCCCCGCATCATGCGGCGTCTCGGGGAGGGGCACAGTCTTACGGTTGCGGGCGACGGCCCAGACCTGGCGCGGCTGCGCAGCGCGGCCGCCGACCTGACCGACCGTGTCGCATTCCTCGGCATGGTCGCCCCCGACGACGTGCCTGCATTGTACGCGGCGCACGATGTCCTGCTCGTGCCGTCCCGATATGAAGGCTTCTGCCTGACGATCGCCGAGGCCATGGCCGCGGGGTGCATTCCGGTAGCCTCGCACATCGCCGGCGTCACCGATGCGCTGATCCGGCACGGTCGGGACGGGATCCTGTTTCCGGTGGGCGACGTCGCCGCGGCCGTGGCGGCGCTTCGTCGCCTGTGCGACCCGGCGCTCAAGGGGGCGATGTCCAGGGCGGCGCGGGCGCACGCCGTCGAGAGCTTCAGCCTCGACAGGATGACAGACGGATATCGTGCGGTACTGCAGGACGTGCTGCGGGCGCCGCCCGCCATTGCGTCGTCGCCGCTCGCGGCGATGCCGAAGTCGCTGATCCGGCAGGCATTGCCAACCTCGTTGAAGAACGCCCTGCGGGTCGTTCGGGAGCGCGTGGCATGACTTCCTCGGCGAACAGGGGGGCGCCGGCCGTACTGCCCGATGTGACTGCGCACCGTGCGCGATACCGCCCGAGCCCGCACAGCTTCCGCAACAAGCTGGGCCGGGCGGCCTGGGGCGTCACGTGGCTCGTGCTGTTCCGGCCGAGCCCGAAGCCGCTGCACGCGTGGCGCCGGCTGCTGCTCCGGGCGTTCGGGGCGCGGCTCGGACGCCATGCGACGGTACACGCCTCCGTCCGCGTCTGGGCGCCGTGGAACCTCCAGATGGGCGACCACAGCTGCCTCAGCCCCGGCGTCGACTGTTACGCCGTCGACAAGGTCATGATCGGCGCCCGCGCCACCGTCAGCCAGTACAGCTTTCTCTGCACGGCGAGCCACGATCCCGACTCCGCCGACATGACCCTCATCACCGCACCCATCACGATCGGAGATCACGCATGGGTGGCGGCGGACGCCTTCGTCGGACCGGGCGTGTGCATCGGCGAGGGAGCCGTGGTGGGCACGCGCGCCAGCGTCTTCAGGGACGTGCCGCCCTGGTTGATCGTCGTCGGCAACCCCGCACGCCCATTGCGTCAGCGCTCGCGGGCGGTCGCCGCGGCGTCGGCCCTGCGAGGAGAGAATCCATGAGCATCTCCGTCCTCATCCTGACGCTGAACGAAGAGCAGAACCTCCCGGCCTGCCTCGACTCGTTGACATGGTGCGACGACATCGTCGTCCTCGACTCCTTCAGCACCGACCGAACCGTCGAGATCGCGAAGGCGCGGGGTGCGAGAGTCTACCAGCGGCGCTTCGACGGCGAGCGGAGTCAGCGATCGTACGGGCTCAAGGAGATCCCCTTCAAGCACCCCTGGGTATACCTGCCCGACGCCGACGAGGTGACGCCCGGCGAACTGCGCGACGAGATGCTGGCGATCGCCGCCGACCCCAGCCGGCCGGAGGTGGCGTTCAGGGTGCGCTTCAAGGTCCTTTTCATGGGCAAGTGGATCCGTCACAGCAGCCTCTATCCGACGTGGGTCGTCCGGCTCGTGCGGCCCGAATACGTGCAGTTCGAGCGCGACATCAATCTGCGCTGCAACCTGTCCGGACCCGAGGGCAGGCTCCACAGTCACTTCCTGCACTTCAGCTTCAACAAGGGGCTGAACGCCTGGTACGAGAAGCACAACGAATATTCCTGGAAGGAAGCGCGCGAGTCGCTGAAGACCCTGGACGGGGGCAGGATCGACATCGGCGGCATCTTCGCCCGCGATCCGGTGCGCCGTCGCGCCGCACTGAAGGACCTGTCGTTCCACCTGCCGTTCAGGCCGGCGCTGCGGTTCCTCTACATGTACATCCTGCGGCGGGGCTTTCTCGACGGCTGGCCCGGATACGTCTACTGCCGGCTTCTCACCGCGTACGAGTACATGATCGTGATCAAGATGGCTGAGATCCGCCGGCGCGACCGCGGCCTGCCGATCTGATGATGGGGATCCGCCGCCTGTTCCTGGGCGTGCTGGCCGTCGGGGCGCTGGCGCCTTTTCTGCTGATCGCCGGCGCCGATAAGATGCTGGCGCTGCGGACAGGCGTCGCGCGCGCGGACGCCATCGTGGTCCTGGGCGGCGACGGACCGCGCCGGGCGGCGCAGGCGGCTTCGCTCTACCGGACCGGCATCGCCCCGTTCATCCTCGTATCGGGAGACGGCGACTGCCGCGACATCGAGCGGCTGCTCGTCATCGACGGGGTGCCGCCATCGGCGATCGCCGTCGAGTGCGGTTCGCGGACGACCTGGGAAAACGCCGAGTATTCCAAGCCCATTCTCGAGGTGCGCGGCGTGCGCCGGGCGGTGCTCGTGACGAGCTGGTTCCACACGCTGCGCGCCTTCTACTGCTTCGATCTGCTCGCACCAGCCATTGACTGGATGACCGCTCCGGCCGAGCGCGACATACCGCTTTCGCGGCTGATGCATGACGTCGAGGGCCGGCAGATCCTGAAGGAGTATTTCAAGATCGCCTGGTATGCGCCCCGCCATTGGACGGGGGCGCTGCTGGCAGACTGGAGATCCCGGTGGCTTGGTCTTTGATCATCCTGTTCTGCCTGGTGTGCCTTACACTGCTCGCCTACGGCCTGAGCAGTCGCGAGCGCCCGCTGACCTATCCGTTTCTCGCGGGCGCCACGTTCCTGGGCTTCGTGGCACCGCAACTGCCGGCGCTGATGGCGGACAGGTACCTCCCGGCGGGTGCGGTCGACCGGACCGTCGCGTTCACCACGCTCTGTGCCGGCGCCTGCCTGTTTGGATGGCTGGCCGGCAGCAAGCCCCTGCAGGGTCTGCGCTGGACCTTCGACGAGAAGCGGCTCCTGTGGCTGGCGGCAGGTCTTTCCCTCGCCGGCGCCTTCTTCTTTTGGAAGTACAGCCGACTGCCGGACGAGGTGAGGCTCGCGAGCATGCACAGCGGCATTTCGGTCATCTACATCTTCTTTCAGAAGATGCTGACCTTCGGACTGATGGTCGCCCTCGTCTGTTTCGTGCGGCGCCCGTCGCGGATGGCCGGTGCAATCGTTCTGTTCGACATGCTGCTGGTGGCCGACCGGATCATGGTCACGGGAAAGCGCGGTGAACTCACCGAGGTGGTGCTGGGGATCCTGTTGGCACTCTGGTTCCAGTGCCGCTTCACCCTGCCCCGGGTGTTGCTGCTCGCCGGCGTTCTGGTGGCGACGGTAGGCCTCAACAGCGCCGAGCAGTATCGCAACATCTCCAAATCCACAGCCGGCATGGATCTGTCGCGCGTAAAGGAGATCGACGTCATCGAGAACTTCGAGACGCTGGTCAAGGAGGGTGGGCCGGAGGTGCGAAACGCGGCCTTGCGGATGCACTATATCAGCATCGGCGGCGTGTTCGATTTCGGCATCTTCCACTGGAATTTGCTCATACACGACTTCGTTCCGGGCCAGCTGGTCGGGCGCGGCCTGAAGGATAGCCTCTACATCATTGTCGAAGGGCAGGTCGACCGGCAATACGCCCCGGTCCAGGGCAGTACAGAGACGGGCATGTCGGATGCCTTCGCCTCGTTCTGGTACCTCGGCGCGATCAAGTTCTTCCTCGTCGCATACGTGCTGGGACGCCTCTACGCGACCGCGAACCTGGGATGGTACCTGCCGCAGCTTCTTTACATCTTTGGCGTCATGCCCGGCATGACCGCGATCACCCATTATACCCAGCTGGTCGTTGCGGGTTGGGTCCATCTGGCGATCCTGCTCCTGCCCGGGCTGCTCCTCGCGCGGGTGGCGAAGCGGCGTGCGTGCGTCCCGGTGGCGCAGGCCGCCGCGGCCGCACCATAAATCGAGCGCCACGGGCAGGCGGCGTCACCGCTGCCGGCGCCGTGACAGCAAAGCCGGCGGCTGGGCGTCAGGTCATTTCGACGGCCGAGGGGGCGGGCGCTTCGCCCAGCATCCAGGCGTAGACGGACGCCATTCGCTCGGCGACGCTGTCCCATGTGAAGCGGTCCGCGACGAGCGTTCGGCCGCGTGCCCCGACCTGCCTGCGTTCGTCGTCGGACAGGGTGAACAGGCGGCGCAGCCCGGCGGCGACGCCTTCGGGGCCCACGACGATGGGGATGGCGGCGCCCGCAGCCTCGCCTTCGGGGAGGTTGCACTGCGGCGTGATCAGCGCCGGGAGCCCGCTCGCCCAGGCTTCCAGTACGGCGATCGGCAGACCTTCGCTCATCGAGGGCAGTACGAAGGCATCGGCAGCGTTCAGGGTCGCTTCCTTGTCGGCGCCGAACTGCGGGCCGATGAAGCGGACCCGGTGCGTGATCCCGAAGGCGCCGGCGCAACTCTCCAGCTCGGCGCGATGCCCTTCCTGGTCCCATCCGGCGATCGCCACGTACCATCCGTCGTGCTTCGCATGATCCCGCTCGGTCATCGCAAATGCCTGCAGGAGATCGAGCAGACCCTTCTTCGGGTGCAGACGTCCGAGATAGAGGAGGACTTTGGCATCCGTCGGGAGCGCGGTGCGCCATGCGGGCGGCGCCCCCGTCCAGGGTGCGGGAACATGCACACCGTTCGGAATGACGCAGACGGGATTTGTCAGGCCGAAAGCGCGTATCGCGTCCCGTTCCCCGCGGGAGAGCGCGTGCAGGCAAGTCGCCCCGCGCAGGTTCGCGCTCTCGTAGCAGAACAGCGCCAGCCGCTTCTTCCAGAAGGCGCGACGCATCGCCCATGCGTCCAGCATGCCATGCGGGCTGATGATCCGGGGGCGCCCGGTGCGGCGGGTCCACCGTGTCGCCGCGAGCGAGGCGTAGAGCCACAAGCCGTGGAGGTGGACCAGGTCGGCCTCGTCCAGGACGGCCGCCATCGCGGGAGCGTAGCTGAACGCTGTCGGTCCGCGTACGGGAAGGACATCGGTGCGGACTCCGGGTACCGGGCGCGGCGTTCCGCCCCTCTTATCCTCGATACCGATAAGCCGGGTCTCGCAGCGCTGCCCGCGCTGCAGGGCCTCGGAAAGCCCGGCCACGGCCTCCACGACCCCGCCGCCGTTCGACGACAGCACGCCCGTCACGTGGCAGACTTTCATGATCGCTGCGTCTCCGCCGGTGCGGGGCGGCGTCCACCGGCGGGCGCCGCGTCGAGCGCGGCCATGAAGCGTGCGCCATAGGCATCGACCGTGAAGGCGGCGGCACGCGCCCCCGCGTTCTCACCCATGTCCCGTCGACGCTGCGGATTGGCGGCGAGCGCGTCGATGCCGTCGGCGATCGCCTCCGGGTCGCGGATGGGCACGATGAACCCCTCGATTCCGTCGCGGACGACGCTGCCCGTGTTCGGCGTGCAGATGACGGGCAGCCGGGCGGCCAGCGCCTCGTATACGGCGGTCGCCGAACCCTCGCAGATAGATGGAAGCAGCATGACGTCGGCCCAGGCGAAGTGCGCGGCCATTTCGCTGCGAGGAACAGGTCCGGTGAGTTCCACATGCTCGGCAAGGGCATTCCGCTGTGCCGGCAGAATACCCAGCGTCCCTACCATCCGAAACGTTGCGCGACGGCCCAGCCGCCGCGCCGCCGCGAGCACGTAGGGCGATCCCTTGCGCAGCCCGACCTCGCCGACCGTGAGAACGCGCAGCGGTCCGTCGTGCGGCGCCCTGGCCGGCATGGCGAAGCGAGCATCCACGCCATAGGGAACGACGACACACCGGTCATGCGGCCCTCCGCTTCCGGCGATGCTCTCGCGGACGAAGTCCGAACCGCACAGGATCAGGTCGGCCGACTGCCATTCCGCTTTCTCGCGCTCTGCCGTGGCCCGTGTGAAGCGATTGGTCGCCGGCCTGACCTGCCAATTCGGAAAGGCGGAGAGTTCCTGATCGAGGAGGCGCTCCAGCAGGTCCCGCGCGGCGACCGTCTGTTCCATCACCGTGACCAGGCCGGCGGACCTCGCTGCACGGAGCAGTTCGAGGCATTCGCCATTGTATCCGAAGACCACTCCTGCGCGGCCGAAGCCGCGCGCCGCGACGCGTGCGGACAGCCGAGCACCGGCCCAGAGGGCGATTTCGGCCACATCTTCGGCAGTGCGCGCCCGGAGGCGGCGTAGGGCATGATGAAGGCCGAAGCCCGGAAAGGTCGTGATCCTGTCCCGGGAGACACCGTGCGGGGTCCGGGCGATCAGGCGGCGCAGCGGGAGCGGCCGGAGCGACTTCGGGCACAGGCGCAGGACGTCCGCGACGGCGTCGCCGGCACAGATGTCGGTGTAGAACCGTTCGAGCCTGCCGCTCCGCTCCAGGAAACGCGGCACGGCATAGTGCATCCGCGCGCCGAGCTGGCTGGCGACGACGCTGCTCATGGCGCTCGGCTGCATCGGACCCGCCGGCCCGCCCTTACACACGCGCATCCGCACCTTCCGCCCGGCTTGCCGCTGCAGCTTCCGTCACGCCCAACCGGCGCAGAAGCCGGTGCCAGTTGGCGACGCCTGCAGCCTCGACATAGTCGGTCTCGAAGAGGTGGCGGGCGGCGTCGCCCATCGTGCGTCGCACCGTCTCGTCCCCGGCCAGTGCGAGGATCCGCTCGGCGAGTGCGGCCGGGTCGCCGACGGCTACCGAGGCGCCGCACCCGCCGTTGCCCACGACGGTGGCGACCTCGCCGTCACGGTCTCCCACGAACAGGACCGGGCGGCCCGCGGCCAGGATGCCGTAGAGCTTGCTGGGGACACTGCACGTCTCGAGATCGGGAAGCAGCGAGATGAGATGCACGTCTGCGGCGCCGAGGGATTCGGCGAGACGGTCGCGCGGCTGCAAAGGCTTCATGATCACGTTGGACAAGCCGCGGCGGCTCACCTCGCTCTCGAACCAGGCGCGGCGGTGACCGCTGCCAATGAACAGGAACGTGATCCTGGGATCGGCGCGCAGGCGTTCCGCCGCATCGAGGATCGTGCCGAACTCGTGGACGCGCCCGAAGTTTCCCGAATAGCCCACCACGAACTTGCCCTCGAGACCCCAGTCGCGGCGCAGCGCGTTCGTCTCGCGGGCGACGGGATGAATCTCGCGCCCGTCCGACCAGTGCCGGATCACCTCGAGGCGGTCGCCGGGAATGCCGCTTTGGGCCAGGAATTCCGCCATGCGCGGCATCGGCGCGACGCTCGTCCGGGCGGCGCGAAGCGACAGGTTGCGCAGCCGCACCAGCAGCTTGGCTGCGATCCCGCGCCGCAGGACGCCGAGCTGGATCGCCGCTTCGGGAAACAGGTCGTGGAGCCAGTTCACCATCACCGCGTCCCTGTGCCAGAGCGCTCCAAGGAGGCTGACGGACAATAGTGGCGGATCGGTACAGACGATGACGACGTCGCCGGGCTCGGCGAGCGCCCGCACGCGCCGGGCGGCGCCGAAATGAAAGGTGAGGTAGTCGAGCGCGCGACGCCAGATCCGGTGGCGGCCCAGCGCGGTCGACCGGACGCGATGCACGGCGACACCGTCCTGGACGGCTTCGGTGGGTTCTCGCCGCGGGCTGTCGTGGTGCGCGTCGCTGGCGACGATGTGCACGCATGCGCCCTGGCGAACGAGCGAACGCGCGAGGCTCGTCACCATCCGGCTCGTGGCGGACTCGTCCGGGAAATAGAATCGGTTCGCAATAATGATCTTCATCGCCCGCCCCCGCAGTCTCCGGCGGATTCGGACACCGGGCGGCGCAGCGCACAAGTTCACCAAATTCCGTAGACCGGTGCCTCGCGCGATCTAGGCATCGACCGAAAGTCAGCCCGATGCCGGCTTATGAACAAGGGACGGTGTCGCGGGAAGCGGTGTGTTCCTGCTTCGGCCGTTGGACTTATCCGCTTTAAGCCTGCCGCAGTCGTTCACACTGCCAGCGTCACGCGGCGGCGATTCGGCAATAGCGTTTTCTCGGTCAATCGCAGGTCGACGCAAGTCGGCATGAAAGACGGGAGCAAGCATGCCGATCACCGACGATGTCCGCCTCGGATGTGGAGTGCGGATCCACCAGCCGGCACTGACGAATCTCTACGGCTGTACGATCGGCGATCATACTGCCGTCGGACCATTCGTCGAGATCCAGAAGGGCGTCACCGTCGGCGCGCGCTGCAAGATCTCCTCCCACAGCTTCGTCTGTGAGGGCGTGGTGCTGGAGGACGAGGTCTTCGTCGGGCACGGCGTCATGTTCACGAACGACCTCTTCCCACGTGCGACCACGACGGCGGGAGAGCCGCAGACGGCGGCGGACTGGTGCCTGGTCCCGACCCTGGTCAAGCGCCGGGCGTCCATCGGCTCGAATGCGACCATCGTCGCGGGAGTCGTGATCGGGGAGGGGGCGGTGGTCGGCGCTGGCGCCGTCGTCACGCGCGACGTTCCCGACCATGCCGTCGTCGCCGGGGTCCCGGCCCGGGTCCTGTCGCGCGTACCCGATGCGCCGCAGGCGGGCCTCCGGATCGGAGCCGCACGATGATCGGCATCGGCGTCGTCGGCTACGGCTACTGGGGCCCCAATCTGGCGCGGTGCTTCTCCGAAACGGACGGCTGCCGCCTCGTCGCGATCGCGGACGCCAATCCGGCAGCGCTCGCGCGGGCGGCGAAGCGGCACCCCGGCGCCGATCTCGTCGACAGCTGGAAGCTGCTGCTCGCGAACCCGGACGTCGATGCCGTCGTCATCGCGACGCCGGTGCGCACGCACTACGAGATCGCGCACGCCGGCATCCTGTCGGGGCGCCACGTCCTCGTCGAGAAACCGATGACGGAGACGGTCACCCAGGCCGAGACCCTCAACGAGATGGCAGCCCGGCGGAACGTCACGCTGATGGTGGACCACACCTTCGTCTATACGCCGGCGGTGCGGAAGATCCGCGAACTGATCCAGCGCGGCGAAATCGGCGACATCTATTACTACGACTCCACACGGGTGAACCTCGGCATCTTCCAGAGCGACGTGAACGTCGTCTGGGACCTGGCGGTGCACGATCTGGCCATCCTGCAGTTCCTCCTCGACGACGAGCCGATCGCCGTCTCCGCCAACGGCGCGCGGCATCTCGCCGGCAGCCCCGAGAACATGGCGCATGTCACGCTGTACTTCGGCAGAGGCACCGTCGCGCATCTGAGCGTCAACTGGCTGGCGCCCGTGAAGGTGCGCCGGACACTGATCGGCGGCAGCAAGAAGATGATCGTCTACGACGACCTGGAGCCGAGCGAGAAGGTCAAGGTCTACGACCGCGGCATCCAGGCCGAGGAATCCAGCGACGCCATACAGCGCATGCGTGTCGCCTACCGGACCGGCGACATGTGGGCGCCGCAGATCGGGGTCAAGGAGGCGCTGGCATCGGAGGCCGAGCACTTCCTCGACTGCATTCGCGGCGGCGGCGAGCCGATCACCAGCGGGCGCGTCGGGCTGCGCGTCGTGGAGGCGCTCGAAGGCGCCACGCAGTCGATGAGCCGCCGCGGCCATCCCGTACAACTCGCGCAGGTGCTGAGGGCCTCATGAGAAGTTCGATCCCCTTCCTCGATCTGGTCGCGCAGCAGCGCAGCATCCGGCCGGAGCTCCATGCGGCGGTAACGGACGTCCTCGACAGCGGACAGTATGTGCTGGGCGAGACGGTCGACGCCTTCGAGCGCAGCTTCGCCGCTCACTGCGGGACGCGCCACGCCGTCGCGGTCAACACGGGCACGTCGGCCCTGCATCTGGCCCTGCTCGCCGCGGGCGTCGGTCCGGGGGACGAAGTCGTCACGGTCGCGATGACGTTCGTCGCCACGGCTGCCGCGATCCTCTATGCGGGGGCGACGCCGCGCTTCGTCGATGTCGACCCGGTGACCTGGACCATGGATCCGGTCGCACTCGAGGCAGCCGTCACGCCGCGGACCAAGGCGATCATTCCGGTGCATCTGCATGGACGCCTGGCGAACATGGCGCCCATCCGCGAGATCGCCCGCCGCTGCGGCGCCGTCCTCATCGAAGACGCGGCGCAGGCGCACGGCGCCTCCGATCGCGGCCAGCGCGCGGGGTCGCTCGGAGACTTGGGCTGCTTCAGCTTCTATCCCGGCAAGAATCTGGGCGCCTGCGGGGAAGGCGGTGCCGTCGTCACCGACGTCGACGAACTGGCCGCCAAGCTTCGCATGCTGCGCGACTGGGGGCAGTCGGAACGTTACCGGCACGTCGTCAGGGGCTTCAACTACCGTATGGACGCCGTCCAGGCGGCGGTTCTGGATGTGAAGCTCCGCCACCTCGACGGTTGGACGGCCGGCCGGCGGGCGGTCGCGGCAGCCTACGACCGGAGGCTGGCGGTGCGCGGAATCGTCCGGGCGCGTGCGGCCGGCAGCGAGCATGTCTGGCACGTCTATGCCGTGCGGGCCGCGGAGCGGGACGCCGTCCGTCGCAAACTCGCCGACGCGGGCGTCGCCACCGGCATCCACTATCCGGTGCCGGTGCATCTTCAGCCCGCCTATTCGGACCTCGGATACGGACCCGGAGATCTTCCGGTTTCGGAGCGTCTCGCGCGCGAGTTCCTCTCTCTGCCGATCTACCCGGAACTCGGGTCCGAGCAGATCGCGTACGTCTGCGATGCGCTGGAAGATGCCGTGGTCGGAGAGCCTGCCGATGTCGCCTGAAGGACGGATCGACGGGGCACGGGTGGTGCCGGCCGTCTTCGGCCGAAGTGCCACGCCGGCAGATCCGAACTATCTGCGCGAACTCGCTCTGGAACTGAAGCAGCGCTGCAGCCCAGGGGAACTCATGTCGTTGTTCCGACGCTTCGGCGCGGACGACGGCTTCGTCGACGGGATCATGCGCACCGCGGCATTGCAGGCGATGGCGAGGTCCTGCGGGGACGGTCTGCGGCTCGGCACCGGCATCTCGCTGCGCCATCCGGAGACCTTCGAGATCGGCGCCGGCGTCTGTTTCGGCGAGGGCGTCGTGATCCACGGCCGGTACGACGGACGCTGCGTCATCGGCGACAAGGTCTGGATCGGGGCGCATTCCTTTCTCGACGCCCGCGACCTTGTCCTCGGCGACCATGTCGGGTGGGGGCCCGGGGCGAAGGTGCTCGGGTCGGAGCATACGGGCGAGCCGCTGGACGTGCCGATCATCGCGACGGACCTGCGGATCGCGCCCGTACGCGTCGAGGCCTGGGCGGATATCGGCGTGAACGCCGTCCTGCTGCCCGGGATCACGGTCGGACGCGGCGCCATCGTCGGCGCCGGCGCGGTGGTCACACGCGATGTTCCCGCCTTCGCGAAGGTTGCCGGGACTCCGGCACGGATCGTCGGGTGGCGCCACGCCGAAGGCGCGGCGGCCCATGGTGCGGCGGGCGGAAGCGCGACCGCACATCATTTCACTTCAGCGGGGGGCGCAGAATGAACGGTTTGCAGTCCGAGCGGCTCACCGGCAGGAAGGTTCTCGTGACCGGCGGTGCCGGGTTCGTCGGCTCGGCCCTGGTCGACCTGCTGACGGCGACCGGCTGTGCCGAGATCGTCGTGGTCGACAACCTGATCCGCGGTTCCGAGGAGAACCTGTCGGACGCGATAGCGGGCGGCACGGTGCGTCTGGTGAAGGGCGACATCCGCGACCGACGCCTGATGCGCGGACTGATCGACGGGGCCGACACGGTCTTCCACCAGGCGGCGCTCCGCATCACGCAGTGCGCCAACGAGCCGCGTGCGGCCATGGAGATCATGGTCGGCGCCACGTTCGATCTGCTCGAGGACTGCGTGCACGAGCGGGTCCGGAAGGTCGTCGTGGCGTCGTCCGCGTCGGTCTACGGCATGGCCGACGTGTTTCCGACGCCGGAAACCTGCTCGAGCCAGCCCAACCGCACGCTCTACGGCGCGGCCAAGGCTTTTGGCGAGGGGCTGTTGCGCTCTTTCAACGATCAGTACGGCCTCGACTATGTCGCCCTCCGCTACTTCAACGCCTATGGCCCGCGGATGGACATCTACGGAAAATATACGGAGGTGCTGATTCGCTGGATGGAGCGGATCGAGGAAGGGCGGCCGCCGATCATCTTCGGCGACGGCAGCCAGACCATGGACTTCGTCCATGTGAACGACATCGCCTGGGCCAATCTGCTGGCCGCGGAAGCGCCCGTCACCGACGTGGCGCTGAATGTCGGGACCGGTACGGAGACCAGCCTGGCGGAACTCGCGGTCCTCTTGGCGCGGATCATGGGGCGGCCGGATCTGGTGCCGCAGCATGCGGAAGAGCGCTCCATTAACCCGGTTCCGCGGCGGCTGGCGGATACGACCAAAGCGAAACGCCTGCTCGGCTTCGAGGCTGGCGTACCGCTCGCCCTCGGCCTGCAGGGTCTCGTCTCCTGGTGGCGCCAGAAGCGCTCGGACGACGGATCGGTCCTCCCCACACGGAGCGTTCACGCATGATCCCGATCACCAAGCCGCTCGTCGGCGATCCCGAGGCCGAGGCCGCGCGTGCGGTCGTGCTATCGGGCTGGCTGACGCAGGGCAGCCAGGTCGCCGCATTCGAAGCCGAGTTCGCGGCCTTCGTCGGCGCACGGCACGCCTGCGCCGTCTCGAACTGTACCGCCGCGCTTCACCTCGCGCTGCTCGCGGTCGGTGCCGGACCCGGCGACGAGGTCGTCACCGTGAGTCACTCGTTCATAGCGGCGGCGAACGCCATCGCGCAGTGCGGTGCCACCCCCGTCTTCGTCGACATCGACCCGCAGAGCTTCAACATCGATCCGCAGCTGGTGGAGGCGGCGATCACGCCGCGGACGCGGGCGATACTCTGCGTCCACCAGATGGGCATGCCCTGCGACCTTCGTGCACTCTGCGCGATCGCGCAGGCGCACGGCGTGCCGCTGATCGAGGATGCCGCCTGCGGCCTGGGGTCGGAGATCATGCTCGACCAGGGTTGGGAGCAGATCGGCGGGCCGCGCGGCGACATCGCCTGCTTCTCGTTCCACCCGCGCAAGGTCATCACCACCGGCGACGGAGGGATGATCACGACCGGCGATCGGGAATGGGACAGGCTGTTCCGGCTCTGGCGCCAGCATGGCATGGACGTCCCCGACACCGTTCGGCACGGGTCGGCGGTCGTGATGTTCGAGCGGTATCCGATCGCGGGCTTCAACTATCGCATGACGGACATACAGGCTGCCGTGGGGCGGGAGCAGCTCAAGCGGCTGCCGACCATCGTCGCGCGACGCCGCACACTGGCCGACCGATATGACACGCTGCTCAAGGGTCTGGGGCGACTGGTCGTGCCGCGCGAACCGCCCTGGGCGCGCTCCAACTGGCAGAGCTACTGCGTCCGGCTGCCGGCGGAGGTCGATCAGGTCGCGGTGATGCAGTCAATGCTCGACGACGGAATCGCCACGCGCCGCGGCATCATGTGCGCGCACATGGAAGCGGCGTATGCGGAGAAGCCGCGGCGCTTTGCGCTTCCGCATTCCGAAAGCGCCCGCGACGGCTGCCTTCTTCTTCCCCTCTTCCCGCAGATGACCGATGCGGAGCAGGAGCATGTCGTGGCGAGCCTCGCGGAAGCGATCACCGTCCCGGCCCGCCGCGCGGCGAGCCTTGCCAGCCAGGGAGTGGTGCATGCGTAGGGCCCTGATCGCCGGCATCACCGGGCAGGACGGCGCGTATCTGACCGAGTTCCTTCTCGCGAAGGGCTACGAGGTGCACGGCCTGATGAGACGGTCGAGCCTGTTCAACACCGACCGCCTCGACCACGTCTATCGAGATCCGCACGAGACTGGACCGGCGCTCACGCTGCACTATGGCGACCTGACCGACGGGACGGCCCTGCGACGAACGATCGAGAAGGTCCGTCCGCACGAGGTGTACAACCTCGCCGCCCAGAGCCACGTGAAGGTCTCGTTCGACATCCCGGAGTACACCGCCGACGTCGTGGCGGTGGGGACGCTGCGCCTCCTGGAAGCGCTCCGCGACTACGATCGGGCGGGAAGCGTCCGCCATGTCCGCTACTATCAGGCGGGCTCATCGGAGATGTTCGGAGCCGCCCCGGCGCCGCAGTCGGAAACGACGCCGTTCTACCCGCGCAGCCCCTACGCCGTCAGCAAGGTTGCCGCCCACTGGTACGCGGTGAATTACCGCGAGGCCTACGGCATGTTCATCTGCAACGGAATTCTCTTCAACCACGAGAGCCCGCGTCGGGGCGAGACGTTCGTCACGCGCAAGATCACCCGGGCCGTGGGCCGGATCAGCGAGGGGCTGCAGGGCAAACTCTATCTCGGCAACCTCGATGCCCGGCGCGACTGGGGCTTCGCCGGCGACTATGTCGAGGCGATGTGGCTGATGCTGCAGCAGGACGCCCCGGACGACTATGTGGTCGCCACGGGCGAATCCTACTCCGTCCGCGATTTCTGCGAGGCGGCTTTCGCCGAGGTCGGGCTGGACTGGCGCGACCATGTCGCCTTCGACCAGCGCTACCTGCGCCCGACGGAAGTCGATCACCTGCTGGGCGATGCATCGAAGGCGCGGGACCGGCTGGGCTGGCGGCCGCGGGTCGGCTTCGATGCGCTGGTGACGCAGATGGTCGGCCACGATCTCGACCTGGCGCGCCAGGAGCGCGCGCTGCAGGGCGCAGGTTTCTTCATAGCCGCGCGCGGCGCGGCGCTGGCCAGCTGAGGCGAGGAAGGCTTCCCAAATGTCCAATCGATCCGCGCACTTCTCCCTGGACGGAAAGCGCGTCTTCATCGCGGGTCACCGCGGCCTGGTCGGCTCGGCGCTGCTGCGGCGGCTGCAACAGGAGGACTGCACCATCCTGACCGCGCCGCGCCAGGAGGTGGACCTTCGGCGCCAGGACGACACCGAGCGCTGGTTCGCTTCGAACCGACCGGATGTCGTCATCGTTGCCGCCGGCACGGTCGGCGGCATGTTCGCGAACAGCGAGCGGCCCGCGGACTTCCTGTACGACAACCTGATGATCGCCGCCAACGTCATAGAAGCGGCGCATGTCGCGCGGGTCGGCAAGCTTCTCTATCTCGGCTCCTCCTGCATCTACCCGCGCGACGCGCCGCAGCCCATTCGGGAATCGTCGCTGTTGGACGGCCCGCTCGAGCCGTCCAATCAATGGTACGCAGTGGCGAAGATCGCCGGGATCAAGCTATGTGCTGCCTATCGGCGGCAGTGGGGCGACGACTTCATCTCGGCACAGCCGACAAATCTCTACGGGCCTGACGATTGCTTCGATCCGGCGCAGGCGCACGTCCTGCCCGCCCTGATGGCGAAGGCGCATGCGGCGAAGATCGCCGGGGCGCCGGCGCTGGTCGTCCTCGGCACCGGACGGGCGCTGCGGGAGTTCCTGCATGCGGACGACCTGGCGGATGCCTGCGTCTTCCTCCTGAAGCATTATTCGGAAGAGGACACCATCAACATCGGCTCCGGCCAGGAGATCAGTATCGCTGCGCTGGCGCGAATGATCGCCAATGCCGTCGAGTATCGCGGCGACCTGATCTTCGATATCAGCAGAGGTGACGGAGCGCCGCGCAAGTTGCTCGATTGCTCCCGGATGAGACGTCTCGGCTGGTCGCCCAGAACGTCGCTGCAAGACGGGATCAGGACTGTATATCGCTGGTTCCGAGACCGGTCGGAAGGGGCCGACGGCACAGCGTCGTCACTGCACGCCGAGGCGCTTGGTGGGCAGGATCGAGCCCATCGCCTACCGGCGCCGGGGTTCGACGAAGCGGCGGCCTCCCGCCGCCCGGCTTGACGAGCTTGTCGTGGGTTCGGTTCGCACCTCGCCACACCGGCGGCCGCTTTCACTATCCCCTACGTGTTCTGGGATCTGATCGTTCGCGCTGACGAGGCGCATGCCGGTGCCCCGATCAAGCATCGCAGCCTTCGGAAGGTGTAGTGGGAGAAGCGAATGTCATGGGTAGCCGTCAGGAGAAATAAGCCGAGCGCGATCGTCAACGGCATCCTCTTGTCCATTACGACGCAGAAGCTCCGCAACGGTCGAATGCTCAGCGTGCTTCGGATCAAGCTCGATCCCGTGGTCATGCGCGAGGCCGGCCTTCGCCCGGGGATCTCAGTCGAACTGCTGAGGGGCGAGGCGGAAGACAGCGGGAAGATCCGGCTCTGCAGTGCCGGCGACCGCGAAGGCTTCCGCATTGCCGGCCAGCAAGCGAGGAAGAATCCGAGTGGGCAGATCGTGCTCGACGCCTCCCTGCTCGGGCTCGACGTCCCCTCAGGCCTGCCGCCCACCCGAACAAAGTACCGCATCGAACCGGAGTTCCTGGAGATCGAGCTTCCCCGCCGTCTGTTCTCCGACACCGATCCGTCATCGCCCTCACAGCGGCCCCCAGAGCCTACCGGCTACGCCGGGGCACCGAGAAAAGGGCCGCCGGTCCGCCATGCCGCCAAAAGCTCTCTAGGTTCGTTGATTCTTGCTGCGAACGGTTCACGTCAGTTTACAGTGGACAGGTTCCCTGAACTTCAAAATGGATTGTTGACCAAGGGCACCGCGGTCCAAAGGCAACCTGCAGGCCCATCTTCTCTACCTTGCGCCGTTCCCGAATTGGTGCCAATGATTCACACGCTGATCGGGGGGAGTGGCGTATGTCGCGGTGGCGTGCATCGATTCTTTTCTTATCGCTTGCCCTGGCCGCCTGCGGGTCTCCAGGGGCTGGCCTTCGACCGATCGACGACATATCCACGACACCGTCGTACCACCTCGGCCCGGGGGATCGGGTCCGCGTCATCGTCTTCGGGATGGACGCGATCTCGAACGTCTATTCCGTCGGCGACACCGGTGCCATATCGATGCCCCTACTGGGTGCAATTCAGGCGGGTGGCCTGACGGCGTCGGAACTCGAGGAACGGATCTCCGCGCAGATCGTCCGGGAACAGCTGCGCCGCGATCCCAGCACGAACGTGCAGATCGAGCAGTATCGGCCTTTCTTCGTGCTGGGCGAGGTGCAGAGGCCCGGGCAGTATCCCTACGTTCCGGGAATGAGCCTGAAGACTGCTGTCGCTATAGCCGGCGGCTATACCTTCCGCGCCGAGGAAAATTATGCGGCCGTAACCCGAAGCGTCGATGACCGTGTGATCGAGGGACGGGCCCTTCCCACCACGGCGATTCTTCCCGGCGACACCATCTATATCTACGAGAGCTGGTTCTGATGACCCGAGCCACTCCATAGGTACAGCAGGTGTCGTCGCCAATGATGGCTCGCTTGGCATTCCGCACCGCGCTCCAGTCGGCCGCGGTCGGGAGCGCCATCATCGGCGTCACGCACCATGCGTCGGCCCAGGAGATCCGATCGCTCTCTCCGTTGCAGCTGCCGCGGCCGGGCTACGAGTCCCATCCCCTTCAGCTGGGGCCCGTGAGCATTCAGCCCGAACTGGTCGTGACGGAGTCTTACGACGACAATGTCTTCGCCACGGCCCGGAGCAAGGAGGACGACTTCGTCACGAGCGTGTCGCCGACGGTGAACTTGAGCGCCGGGCGCGGGAAGCTGGATCTGAGCGGCAGGCTGTCGGCGACGGTCACCGAGTTTGCCGACCATGAGCAAGAAGGAAGTACGACGTTCGCCGGGAACGCGGATGCACGTTACGCCCTCGACCGTGCCAGCCAGGTCGGCGCCTCGATCAGCTATGCCCGCCTGACCGAGAGCCGGGCCGATCCGGAATCGACCCGCAGCCAGGACGAAAGCCCGGCGACGTACGAGACCATGAGCAGTTCGGTCTCCTACGCGTACAGGCGCAACCGGCTCGGCGTTTCCATCGGCGCCGCTGCGGGCCAGGTCGACTATGCGTCCGACGACGAGAGCGACCGGGACCGTTACGACTATAGCGGCAGCGTGAGGGGGACCCTCACGATCACGCCCCGGTTCGATGCTTACGTCGAGGCGTATGCCGAGCGACGGGATTTCGTCGACGCCGTCGACAGGAGCGGGCTGGATCGGGATGCCGTGCTGGCCGGCTTTTACCTGGGTACCGTGATTGCAATTGCGTCCAAATGGTCGGGCGAGGTCGGGGTCGGCCTCTTCAGGACGTACAACGACGATGATGCGCTGCCGGACTTCACCGGCATCGGCACGCGAGGCTCTCTCACCTGGAGCATTACGCCGCGTACCGCGGTGACCGCAGGCTTCGCGCGAGAGGACATGCCCACCGTCACTCCCGGCGCGTCCGGCCTGATCGAGAGCCGCGTGACGCTTCGGCTGGAGCAGGAGATTCGCCACAATCTGATCGCGTCGGCGGAGGTCGGTTACCTGCGGGACGATTACCAAGAGCGGGACCGGCAGCTCTCCGCCGTTTCCGGGCAGGTAACGGCGGAGTACCTCATCAACCGCAATGTCTCGGCCGTCTTTAGTGCCGGCTATACCGAGCGCACCGCCGACATTGCAGCGGACGAGTATGATCGCTTCACGACCTCCGTGGCGTTGCGCTTCAAACTCTGACTCATCCCTAGACGGTGCCGTCGACCGGCCCTGTCGGGCCGGGACGCGGATAGGGGGGAAGAGCGCGCAACTGTTCGAGAAGGCGCGCATTGGTCCGAATGGCGAGTTCGTACGGGTCGCTGTAGCGGGGCGCGAAGCCGGAGCGGACCCCGGTGATCACGACACCGTCGAGACGCACGGCACACAGGCGCAGGAATCGAACCGCGCCAGCTATCGTCCGGCGGGACGGACCGTCCCACTGAACGAGGAAGAGGTTCAGGTCGGCGTGCGATCCGACGGCCGCCGAATCCGGGACCGCGGTGACCGGCGGCGTGTCGACGATCACGACATCATACTGCTCACGCGCGGCGTCCATCAGAACTCCCCAGCCCGCACTGGAGACGATCAGATTCGAGCCGTCCTCGACGGTTGCCGTCAGCACGTGCGCACCGGACTCGGGATCGACCTGAAGCCGCCGCTCCAGCGTCGCCTCCCCCCGGACGACCTGCTGCATGTCCGGCCTGCCCTCCACGCCGAGTGCACGGGCGATGCACGGCCGGTGGATATCCGCATCGACGAGCAGAACCCTCAGGTCCGAGAGCGCCAGGGTGCGGGCCAGGGCGGCGCAGAAGGACGTCTTCCCCTCACCGGCCGTGGCCGAGGTGACCATCACCACTTTCGCGCGCGCCGCCTTCTGGCGCAGCCGGAGCGCCGCATGCGTCCGCTTCAATGCCCGGCTGTAGGGAGCATGCGGCCGTCGCGCGACGAGCAGCGGAGGCGCCAGGCGCAGGCGCGAGACTGCCGGCAAGAGCCCGACGACCGGCGCGGCAACGAGTTCTTCCACGTCGGCAACATCATGAAGCCTCTGATCGAAGCGCTCGCGCAGACCAGCGAACGCCGCGCCCGCCATCAACCCGCCGAAGGCGCCGAGTGCGACCATCGGCAGCGGCCCAGAGCCGGAGGGCCGGCTCGGCGGTTCCGCCGCAGAAAGAATCCGTGCTTCCGGAGTCGCCAGCCCAGCCTGTTCGATCGTCTCCTTGTAGCGCGTGAGAAAGCTCTCATAGATCGCGCGGTTCGCGTCTGCCTCGCGCTTGAGCTGGTTCAGCCGAATGGAAGCTTCACCTGCCTCGCCGTAGCGGGAAGTCATCGACTGCAGCGTGTTCACGATCTCGGTCTCGTGCCGGTGCAGCGCTGCCCCCTCGGTTTCGAGAACGCCGATCGCTCGCTTGATCTCGGCGTCCAGCCGCCTTGCGAGAGCGCCGCGCCGCGCGTCCAGCGCCAGGGTGTCCGGGTGCCGGAACGCGCCCTGATCGCGCAGATCCGCGAGGCGCGCATCGATGTCCGCAATCTCCCGGCGGAGGGTGTCGATGAGCGGCGACGAAGCGATGTCGCCGAGGCCGCTGGCTGCGGCGTCCTGCCTGCTCGAAGCGCGTGCAGCCTGGATTCTGGCATCGGTCCGCGCGCGCTCCGCCCGGACCAGACCTAACTGGGAATTGAGCTCGGTGATCTGCTGCCCACCGATGGTGTCGCCGCGAAATTCGGTTAGGCCGGCTTCGCGCCGGAAGCGCAGCACCGCCGTCTCCGCCGCCTCGAGTTCCGCCCGCAACTCGTCGAGGCGGCCCTTGAGCCATGTACTCGCGTCGCGAGCGGCGCGGACCTTCATGCCCACCATATCGTCGAGGTAGGTGGTGGCGTAGGCGTTCGCGATCTCAGCTGCAATCAACGGATCGTGGTCGGCGAACGCCACGTAGATCGTGAAGGATCGCCCGTCGTTGCTGACGCGGAGCCCGCCGAGCAGCCAGTCGACAATATCCCCCTCGGGGGGCGGCCGCACGCTGGCGCCGCTGTCACCGTCCTGTTCCCCGGCTGCGGTCGAGACGAGCGCCCGGGTGATCGCGTCACGGCCAGCCACCCAGGAAGGCCGGACCGCATCCATGACCACTTCCACTTGAGGGTTTCCGCTTTCCCGGGTCCATTCGGCGAGTTGACGGACGCTGCTCTGAAGCAGGTCGAACCAGTCCGTCAATCCCTTCGGACGAGGCTCGCGCATCGCGGCCAGAAGATCGGGCCGATTTCCGAAGTCGAGCCGGCGTGCGACCAGCGCCGCCATCGATCGCGACGCGATCGCATCCAACTCGGTCCTAAGCGCCGAACTCTCGTCCGGAAGGCGTGAGACTACCGATCCGATGTCGACGAACTGGATCTTTCGCGCATCCAGCGCGACGACGGCTTCCGCGTGAAAGACGGGCGGGGAGGTGGTCGCGACGATGCCCGCGATCCCCGCCCCCACCACCAGTGGCAGGAAAAGAGAAAGCTTGCGTCTTGCGGCCACCCTCAGCCATGCCCCGACGGTGCCCCCATGCGGGTTGCCATCCCCGACATCGCTCGAAATCATGGATCTGGACTCCAGCGGGTGGGTCTATTCTTCCGGCCGGAACAGATTGCGTGTCCTGAAGGCGACCTCGGTCCGATTGGTCGCCTTCAGCTTCTGCATGATGTTGCGGATATGAACTTTGACGGTGCTTTCGCTCATCGACAGTTCGTGCGCGATGATCTTGTTCGCCTTGCCCTGCTGGATCCGCTGGAGCACGGCCATCTGTCGCGGGGTAAACTGGTGGCCGTTCAGCGCCGTGCCATTGCTGGACCGCGTGAGCGAATAGTTCAGCAGGCTGTCAGCAGGGATGTAGGTTCCGCCGGCCTCCACGAGCCGCATCGCCTCGACTGCCACCTTCAGGCTGGCCGTGGCGGGGATGTAGCCCCGGATGCCGTGACCCAGCGCCTCGATCACCCGGTCTCCGCTGTCTTGGTCCGCGATCAGCACGACGGCGACGGAACCGAGCCGCTCGCGCAACTCGGTCAGGGCGCCCTCGATGGCGGGATCGCTCGCCCGCTTTCCGTGGGCGTTGAGCAACGCGATATGAACGGTTCCGTTTCGCAAGTCGTGCCGCGGTAGGTCGGCGACGCTGGCGCATCCGATGATGGAAGCCCCACCGTAGACGGTTCCCAGTGCGCCGATAGTGCATTCGCGGCTGAATGCGTTGTTGTCGATCAGAACCACCGAGAAGGTGGCTCGCGCCGCGTCTTCGCCCCCCATGCCCGTACCGTTCATGTTCGGTGTACCGAGCCCGACCACTGCGGCCGGCCCGGGCGATGCACCCTTGGTGTTGTGAGAATCCAACATGTTAGCCGCCCCTCCGTTTACTCCCGTACCGACGACCTTGCCTTGCTTCCCCAGGCGATCCTCACTCCCTCAAACGCCTATTTGTTAATAACAGATTAATACTAGAGCGAATTTAAACGCTATTATCTTATAGGCGTACGCAATAGCCATCGTGATAGAGATCACAGGTCGGACGTAACATCGTACGGTGCAAATAGCTCCCCGGCGGTGCCACATGCAGAGGCCGAAAAAGCTCTTTAGCCAAGAGAATCTTCGCCCTAGATAGCCTCCTCGTCATGCGTCAGCTTCCGATTATCACGCGTTACCGCGTGCGACGCTTCACGCCATTCTGCTTCACAATGGCGTGAAGACTTGCGCTAGGCGACTACTATGCCACGCCGCGGCGGATTGGACGATCTCCGAGAGTCCGGAGAACTGCGGTACCCATGCGAAGCGCGACCTGATGAGGTCGCCGCCCGCGATCAGGATGGCCGGGTCGCCGCGGCGCGGCTCGGCAGTCTCGTACGGCACAGGCTTGCCCACGACATCACGCACGGCCCCGAGGACATCCATGATCGACGCTCCCCTGCCGGTTCCGACATTGAGGGAGACGTCGGAACCGCCCGCGAGCAGGTGGCGGATGCCGGCGACATGCGCCGCGGCAAGGTCGGTGACGTGGACGAAATCCCTGATTGCGGTGCCGTCGGCGGTCGGATAGTGGCGGCCGAAGATGCGCAGCCGGTCGCCCCGGCCTAGTGCCGCCAGGATAGCCAGCGGCACCAGATGTGTTTCCGGCATATGCTCCTCGCCGATCTCGCCGTCTGGATCCGCTCCAGCCGCATTGAAATAGCGCAGGATGGCATAGCGGATACCGTATGCCCGTGCATGCCAGGCGATGGCGCGCTCGACCGCCAGTTTGGTCTCGCCGTAGGGGTTGCAGGGCTGCAGCGGATGGCTTTCGGCGACCGGCAGTTCAAGAGGCTCGCCATAGACCGCTGCCGTCGAGGAGAAGACGATGTTGCGGCAGTCGCTCTCGATCATGGCCCGCAGCAGTGCGAGCGACCCGCAGAGGTTTTCTTCATAGTAGCGATCAGGGGATTGCATCGATTCCGCAACGGACGTGCGGCCGGCCAAGTGGACCACGGTGTGCGGTCGGTGGACGCGGATCGTGCGGGCCAGCGCGTCCTCGTCGCGGCAGTCCGCCTGAACG
This sequence comes from Constrictibacter sp. MBR-5, assembly GCF_040549485.1. NCBI lineage: Bacteria > Pseudomonadati > Pseudomonadota > Alphaproteobacteria > Rhodospirillales > Allostellaceae > Constrictibacter > Constrictibacter sp. MBR-5. Next base: position 21,520 of record NZ_JBEPTK010000008.1, on the reverse strand, counting down.
AGGGGCCCCCACCGGACGGCCCAGCGATGCCCCGCGGAAAGATTGTCCAGGACCACCGGCTCGTACCCGGACATCGCCGCAGCTTTCGCAACATGCGATCCGATATATCCAGCGCCGCCGACGATCAAAACCGATCCGCTTCGCATATGACCCCACCAACTGTCTATTCAGTCGGAATTGGCTAACACGCGCGCGGGATTTCGTCGTTTCGGCCTATTGGATACAGTCTTTCGGCGGATCGGATGTGCTGTTAATTGGCGATCGTCATCTTCGGCCAATTCATTCCGGTAAGGTCGCAACCGGGCGATGCGACGATCGCAATCACGGGGCGCAGGACGCCGTTCATGTGCAGCGAGTGGGTCAACCGCGCATGATAATGGGCGACCCATGTCAGAAGGACCGGCTGTTCCGCATAGGCGGTGCCGTCGAAGATGAAGAGGATCGTGTCCTCCGGCTCCGCTTGGCTGCGAACGACGTCCCGCTGCCAGCCTTGCGGCACCACGTTCAGGGCCAGTAGTTCGCACGGCCCGGAAATGGCACGAACGGCACCGAGGTCGGCCAGTGAGGCCGACGGAATGACCGTGAAGCCCCTGGACTGTAGGAATGCCGCGAAGGTCTCCGAGACGATCGGCACGGGATAGGGGGGCGGCTTGCTCGGCAACAGGATTTTCAACGACAAGCCGATGCAGAGAAGCAGCAGCAACGCGGCTTCATGAATGCGCGCGGCGGTCATGGCGAATACCCTGGAAAGAGATCGCGACCATTGCACCGAGCGTGAGCCAGCCCGCGATCGCGCTGCCGACCCGACCGTGGACCGCGTCGTAGAATTGCGGTTCGAGCCCGACGAGCGCCATGCGCCCGACGTTTATGGCTATGACGGCGGCGGCGGAGAGGCTGCACCAGAACAGCGCTTTGGTCGCGTTGGCTTGGTTGCCAGCCCCCACGTTCACGAAGAGCGTCCAGCACAGGATGGCCAGGGATACGTTGGCGAGGGAGGAACAGCCGGGCGCGATCCAGATCGCACCGGTCCCGTCGGCGGTCTCGAAGACGTTCCCGTTTCGCTCTGTCCCTATCACGGCGCTGACGAGAAACGCGTCCGCCGAGAGGATGGAATCGCTCAACAGGGCGAAGAGGATCCTGCTCCAGAAGCATGGGATCGTAATCGCGAAGAGAATGACCGCGGCACGCCGTAGTGCTGACGAGGGTGCTGTCCGCTTGATGAAGTAGAGTGCGACGCCGCTGACCGTCACCCAGCTCACGACGTCCGAAGGAATGCACAGCATCGCGGCCGCGATCCAACCGCAAGCGATGTCCCACGCCCCTGCGGGCTCCCGCTGCGCCGTCCATGCCTGCGTGACGCACATGCAGGCTGCGATCCAGACGAGTGCACTGATTCCGAAGGTTCCGGCTATCCCGCCGGCGAGGCCGTCGGTTGCCACCGTGTCTACCACCCGGTTCAGTAGCCCGTTCGTGATACCGGCGGCGGCGAGGCCGCCGAGCAGCTTGCCCCGCGGCGGAAGCGTCGTGGCATGCATCGTCCCTTGCCTGGCAACGGGAACCGGCGCAAGTGACCAATGGCCATTTGCGCCGGTTCCCACAACCTCGTGGTGATAGGCAGTTGCCCCGGTGCCCGGGGCTCCGGGCGCGCTACTCCGCTGAAGCCTCGGCATGGCTCTCGGTGGCATTGCGGCGCCGGCGGCGCAGCAGGAGGTATGCCCCGCCGATCAGCAGGAGCGGGAGTCCGGCCCCGGCTATCGGCCCCGGCATGGGCTTCGGCTTCGGCCTCGGCCTCTCCGGACGCGGCCTCGAGACTGCGCTGAGAGCATTCGCGTTCGCCACGGACGGAAGCGAGACCGACTGGGCGAGCACTGGTGGCGCTGCGGCGGCGCCCAACATCGCGACGGCGAACATGGTGGCGAGCTTTCGCATCGTGTCCTCCCGAACGAAATAGAGGCGATACGCTCTCATCCATTGCAGCTCGGAGACATTCGGCCTTTGTTGGTAATGTTCTGCGCATTCCGACGTTGGACCAACAAATGGCTTATGCGCGCTATGTCGGGCGCATGATGATCGGCTCTCACTCAGTCTTTCCGTCGGCTAGTCGGCTCTCCTGGCGCCGCTGATTCTGTGGCACCTCGTCAAACGGGCGGGCGATGTCGAGGCCAGACTGCTGATGTCCTTGGGACGGATTTCGCGCGAGCCGACGGCAGCCCTTCTCGCTGCGTTCTTAGCGGCGTCTCCGACGCCATCCGCTGCGTCCGTTGCCGCCGAGACGCCGGTCCAAGGGACATTGGGCGCTTCTGCCGAGGTCGGCGCCGTCGTGGAGACATACTGCACCAGCGCCCGACGAGACGCCGACGCCGCCTACGAACTCGGATGGACGCTCCTCAACGGCGGGCAGATCGCGGCAGCCGCTTCGATCATGCAGGCGGCGGCGGACCTGGGCCACATGGGGGCCGCTGCGATTCTCCGGCGACTGCCGCAGCCGAGCGCCGCGCCGCTGTGCCATGAGGAAGACGAGGACCAGCCGGACGCTGAGACTCGTGCGGCGCCGGCGGCCATTCGCGGGCTCGTCGTCGACCAAGCGGACCGTCATGGGCTCGACCCGGAGCTGATCCTTGCGGTCATTTCGGCGGAGAGCGGCTTTCGTCCCAGAGCCGTTTCGCCACGAATGGCCGCCGGACTGATGCAACTCATGCCCGACACGGCGCGGCGGTTCGGCGTACGCGACGTGTTCGACGCAGCAGAGAACGTGGCCGGCGGTACCCGCTATCTCGCATGGCTGCTCGATCACTTCGGCGGCGACCTGTCACTGGCGCTCGCCGGATACAACGCGGGCGAGGGCGCCGTGAAGAAATACGGTGGAATCCCCCCTTACGCGGAGACGATCCGCTACGTTCGATCGGTCCAGGACGGCTACCGGCGCCGGCAGGGGCGGCGTACCGGCGCGCCGCCGGAGGAGAGCGTTTCCGGGGCTAGCGGCTTTTGATGAAGGAGGGAGCGTGGCTCCAGCGGGCTCCCCGGTGGTTGCCCAACCCGCCGAGCCTCGCGCTCCGCTGCCGCTACGAGGCTGGCAGGGCGTAGGCGATCACATAGTCCCCGGCCTTCGTGCCGAGCGACCCGTGCCCACCCGCGACGACCAGAACGTATTGGCGGCCGTCGGCGCCGAGATAGGTCATCGGCGTGGCTTGTCCGCCGGCCGGAAGCCGTGCCTCCCACAGCTGCTCGCCGTCGGTCACGTCGTACGCCCTGACATAATAGTCGATCGTCCCGGAGAGGAAGGCGACACCGCCTGCGGTCATGATGGGGCCGCCGAGGCTGGGCACGCCCATGCGGAGGGGCAGCGGGATGGGCGCGGCGTCGCGCACCGTGCCGTTCTTGTGCTGCCAGACGATCTCGCCGGTGGTCAGGTCCGCTGCCGAAACGTAGCCCCAAGGGGGTGCCGTGCAGGGAAGTCCGAGGACGGAGGTGAACGCGCTGAGTTGAACGGCGAAGGGCGCGCCAAAATTCTCGTTCAGTGCCGGAAGGCTGTTCTCCGGACGGTCGTCGCCCTGCACATAGAGGGTGGTGTCGTCCTGGCGGGGCACCAGACGCGAGACGAAGGCGAGATAGGCGGGCGTCGTGAAGGCGATCTGGCGGACGGGATCGACGGCGACGCTACCCCAGTTGAAGACGCCGAAATTTCCGGGGTGGATCAAGCTCCCTTGTGTTGAGGGCGGCGTGTACCGCCCATCATACCGCAGGCGATGGAAGGCGATCCGGCAGGCGAGTTGGTCGAACAGCGTCGCGCCCCACATGTCGCTGCCCTGCAGCGGCGGCGGATTGTAGGACAGCTCGGACACGGGCTGCGTGGCGGCCGTCCAATCGCCCGCAGCCGCCCCCTGCGGCGCTGGCACCTCCGTTACCGGCAGGATCGGCTCGCCGGTACGCCGGTCGAGCACGTAGATCTCGCCCTGCTTGGTCGGCTGGACCAGTGCCGGCACCGTCTCGCCGTTCATCGTCAGGTCGACAAGACTCGGCTGCGACGGTACGTCATAGTCCCAGAGGTCGTGGTGCACCGTCTGGAACACCCACCGCACCGCCCCTGTCTCGAGATCCAGGGCCACCACGGACGAGGAGAAGCGCTCCACCGCCTCGCCGCGATTGCCGCCCCACTGATCCGGCGGCTGGTTGCCGAGCGGCACATAGACCAGTCCGAGATCTTCGTCGACGCTCGATATCGACCAGCTGTTCGGCGAATTGGCCGTATAGGTTTCGCCGGGATCGATGGGCGCCGTTTCCTCCGGCTTGGCAGGATCCCAGTTCCAGACCAGCGCGCCTGTGTCGACGTCGAATGCCCGGATCACCCCCGACGGCTCGGTCGTGGAGACATTGTCCAGCACGGTGCCGCCGACGATGATCAGCCGGTCGGTGACGACCACCGGGGAGGTGGAGTAGTAGCCGCCCGGGTCGGCGTGGGGCATGTTCGCCCAGAGGTCGATCTGGCCGCGCCCGCCGCCGAAACTGCGGCAGACAGCGCCGCTCTCCGGATCCAGGGCGATAAGGCGGCCGTCGGCAGTGGGCATGAACAGCTTCGCCGGACAGTCTTCGACCACGGACGGGCCGTCCGCGGCGACGGGCAGGGTGATCGAGGAAGTGCGAATCTCATCATCCGGCGATGCTCCGGGGGAAGCCGGCGCGGCGACAGTGGGTGCAGCGGTCGCCGCGGCGGTGGCCGGCGCGTGATAGGACAGGCCGCGGCAGGTGAGGTGCTGGAGCGCCAGTTCGCCGCGGATTTCGGGGTTGTAGCGCCAGATCTCCTCGCCGTTTGTTGCGTCGAGCGCGATCACGAACTGGTGCGGCGTGCACAGGAACAACCGGTCGCCGATCTTCAGCGGCGTGACCTGGAACGTGGTCTCCACCGGGTCGCCCGGCTGGCCGCGCATATCGCCCGTCCGATAGGTCCAGGCGACCTCGAGGTCCCCCACGTTGCGGGGCGTGATCTGGTCGAGGGGCGAATAGCGCTGACCGTATCCGGTGCGACCGTAGGCGTGCCACTCGCCGTCGGGGACGGGGCGAGCCCCGAGCACCGGCTGTGGCGCATCGGGACCGAGCGCGGCGACCATACCCGCGACACGATGCCGATCGGTGAACCAGGAGGAGACGGCGACCACGAGTGCGAGCGCCAATACCGCTGCGAGCGGCAGCCCGCCTCCGCGCAACGCCGAGGCCGGGTGACGTGCCGGCACATTGCCGCCGGCGGTCAGGCCGCGCGTAACCCATGGCAAGAGGAGGAGGATACCGATGACGAAGACGATGCCGCCCCGCGCCGCCAGAGGCCACCAGTCGAGGCCCGCTTCCCATAGCGCCCAGGCGAGCGTCCCGAAGACGACCAGGGCGTAGACGCCGAGGGCCGAAGGGCGCCGTGCCAGCAGCAGGATGCCCGTCAGGAGAAGGCCCGCACCGGCCGCCGCATAGTACCATGACCCGCCGAGCGCGATCAGCCACGCGCCACCGCCGACCAGCGCCACCGCTGCGGCAATCAGCAGGCCGCCGATCGTGAAGAGTAGCCACGACCTTTTACCATCTGGCACTTCGCTTCTCCCGCTGAGGCTACCCGCGTGGATGTAAACGCGGGAAACCCATCCGGTTTCCTCGCGATCGCAAAACGTGTGGGTCGCTCTGTCGGCGGCCGCCCCTGTCCGGCGTGTTCTATCGCCTCGGGACCGGGCTCAATCCGCCGCAGCCTGGGGGCTGGAACTGGACCGCGCGAGCAGTTCGCGCACCTTGGCAGCGAGATCCTGCCGGCGGTAAGGCTTCGGGAGCAGCGGTCCCGGCAGTCCAGAGCCGTCGGCTGCGGCGAAGGCGGCCTCGGCGTAGCCGGAAGCGAACAGGACTGGAAGCTGTGGCCGCAGCGCCCGCACCTGCTCGGCCAACGCCCGCCCGTCGAGGCCGCCGGGCATCACCACATCGGTCAAGAGCAGATCGAAGGCCTCACCCCGCTCGACCAGCGCGAGAGCGAGCCGGCCGTTCTCCACCGCCGTCACGACGTAGCCCAGGTCGCGCAACTGCCGCATCGCGTGGGCTCGGACGAGTTCGTCGTCCTCCACCAGCAGGATCCGCTCGGCCGAACCGTGGATCGGGACGACATGACGTTGCGGCTGGTCCTTCTCCGCCGCCGCCGGCGCTTGCGGCAAATAGAGCAGCACGGCCGTTCCCGAACCCGGTTCGGAACGAATGTGCACATGCCCGCCCGATTGTTTGACGAAGCCGTAGACCATGCTCAGGCCGAGGCCGCTTCCCTTGCCGACGTCCTTCGTGGTGAAGAACGGCTCGAAGGCCCGCGCCACGGTCTCTGCGTTCATGCCGATCCCGGTGTCCGATACCGTAACGACGATGTAGCCTTCGGATACGCGATCGTCCTGCGGCGCGGCGATCACATCCTCCGGATCGGCATTCGCGGTCTCTATGACGAGGCGGCCGCCGGACGCCATGGCGTCGCGTGCATTGAGGCAGAGGTTCAGGACCGCATTCTCCAACTGGCTGGGGTCGACCATCGCGAGCCGGAGGCCGGGGGCGAGGTGGATCTCGACTTCGACATGCTCGCCGAGCGAGCGTCGCAGCAGATCCCCCATGCCGGCAATCAGGGCGTTCGCATCGATCGGCCTGGCATCGAGCCTCTGCCGCCGCGCGAAGGCGAGCAGCCGGTGAGTCAGGGCTGCGCCTCGCTCTGCCGACCTCCGGATCGCGGTTGCGAGATCGTGGGCGTCGCCAGTGGGCGGCAGTTGTTCCTCCAGCAGTTCAGCGCTTCCCAGGATCACCGTCAGAAGGTTGTTGAAATCATGCGCGACGCCACCGGTCAGCTGGCCGATCGCCTCGAGCTTCTGCGCCTGGCGCAGGCGGTCGTCCAGGTCGCGTAACGCCGTCACGTCCGTGGCGTTGCCGACCATCTGCGTGGCGCGTGAGGTCTCTTCGTGAATGACGAAGCCCTGGCCGACGACGGTCGCGTAGGAGCCGTCCGCCCGGCGCAGTCGGTATTCGTCGAGCCATGAACTGCCGTCGCCTCGCGCACGGGCCGCCTCCAGCCGCGCCGCTACGCGCGCCCGATCCTCGGGGTGTATCAGCGTCGTCAGTGCCGCCGAGCCGGGTGGAAGCGCGGAGGGGTCGTGGCCGTAGTCGGCTGCGAGCCGGTCGTTCCACCAGACGGTATCGGCATCAATGTTCCAGTCCCACACGAGATCGCTGGTGGCGCGCGCCAGGAGCCGGAACCGCTCGAGTGCGGTCTTCTCCGCCCCGAGCAGGCGCCGGCGATCGATGGCGATGGCGGCCGGCCGCGCGATGCTCTGTGCAAACGCGGCAACCGAGGCCGACAACATGTCCGCTGTGCCTGCCTTCCGGCCGACCGCGAGCGCACCGACGCAGGTGTCGTCGGGTGCGCGAAGGCCGACGCCCAGCAGCCTGCTGCCGGCTGCGTCGAGCGTGATCGAGAGCATGTGCGGGTCGGGCGAGCCGGCGATCCGGGCCGCCAGAGTGGGTTCGGTCAACACCGACCTCAAGGTAACGGAGCCGGATCGCGAATCCTGCATGTCTCCTCGCAGCGCGACGCACCGCAATCCGTCAGGTTCGTCGACCAGCCAAGCTGCGCCATGGTCGGCGCCGGCCACCGTCATCAGCGCGTCCAGTGCTGCGCTGAGGATGTGCTCTGGCTTCTCCTCTTCCATGCAGGCGCGCGACAGGCCGGCGAAGCTGGCGAGCGAGGTGCGCATGCCCACGATGGCACGGTCGAGCTTTGCGAGTTCCGCCACGCGCGTGACACTCGGCGGAGGGGCGCTGAAATCGAGTTCCGCCATTGCCTCGACCTCCTGCACGAAGCGTTCGACCGGCCTCGCGATCAGATTTCCTGCGGCCCAGGCGATCGGTACACCCAGCAGGATGGCGAAACCGAGGATCTGCAGGATGCGGGCCCGAACGGCGTCCGGACCCGCCGCCAGTTCGTGCACCGGCGCCGCCATCGCGAAGGCCATGCCGCTGGCCGCGAGCGGCATGATCATCGCGCGCCATGCACCACCCTCGGCATCGATGGTGCCGGAGAAGGCGACCGGAGACACGCGCCAGCGCGCCGCCAGCGCGGAAAGCACCGGCGAATCGATGAGACTGATATCCGGCAGCGGTGGTTCGGGCGTTGCGATGCCCGTCATCGGCTCGGGGGCCCGGTCTTCTGCATCCCCTTGCTCTGCGCCCTGGTGCTCGGCGACCGTCGCGGCGGCGGCGGCGAGCCGGGCGACGTCCGAATAGCCGACGACGCCGCCCCGTGCGTCGAACAGGGCTGCTTCGGTCGAAGGGGTTGGCCGCCCGAAAGGCAGGCCGCTCGACAAGGCCCAGAGCGACAGGTCGACGCCCGCTACGCCGCCGTGCGCGGCGCGGCGCGCAGCCGTAATGCCGGGTTCACGCGTGGTAAAAAATATGTAGGGAGCCGTGATCACCGTGGTGTCGGAGTCCCAGGCATCCCGGAACCAGGGCCGCGTGCGGGGATCGAAGTCGAAGGTCGCCGATGTGCGCCGTTCGATCACCGCCAGCGAGTGGTCGAGAAATTCAAAGCGTGCGCCGTCGCGCCCCGCCCATTGCACCAGCCAGCGTGCCTGTGCGGGCGCGGCGAGGCGCTCACTCTGCCTGCCGAGGGGCCGTAGCAGAACGAAGTCACCGTCTTCCCAGCCCACATAGGCCGCGGAGAGTTCGGGCGCCGCACGCAGTACCGTGGCCAGGAGAGGGATCCGCGCCACCCGCTCCGCCCGGGTTCGGGCGGTCATGATCGGATCGTGGGCCAGCGCGCCCGCGGCAGCCCGGGCGTGCTCCTCAAGTCGCCGCAGTTCCTGCAGTGAGAGATCCGCACTGCCGGCGAAGTCCGATGCGATGCTGTCCTCGACGAGCGTTCGCGCGGCACGGTCCGCGGTGAGGCCCAGCGCCAGGGCGACCGCCCCGAACAGGACGACGATCAACGCCCCGATCTGGAGGCGAAGGGGTATTCCGACAATGCGCCGAGTGCCGTCCCTCGTGACCCGCGCCTTTCTGCGTACCATCGCGCCGCCGTTCTCCCCCACGCCGCCGGGCCGCCGGAGCCGCGCGGCTATGCTAAGGGCGAACAGCAGGAAGTTCTACGCGGTAACATACTGCGGCAACGATGCGCCCGCCGGCCGCGGCTGCGAGAGGAGGGAGGCCGGCTTGCTGCCCAGGACCGCAGAGCCGCTACAGTACCTTGTCGGTCTCTGCATCGAGTAGGTGCATGTGGGACATCGCCGCCATGAGCGTCACGGGCTGCCCGGCTTCCGGCGCCATGGCCGGATCCAGGCGCGCGCACACCTCGGTTCCGTCGATTGTAAAATAGACCAGCGTTTCCATGCCCATCGGCTCGACCACGTCGGCCAGCGCGCTGAACTTGGCGCCATAGGCATCGTTGGCGAGCGTGCGCACCTCTGTCAGATGTTCGGGACGGATGCCGAACAGCAGCGACTTGCCCGCGTATGGCCGGTAGCACGCCGTACGCTCCGCCGGCACGGGCAGGAGGATGTCCGCCGAGAGCCGGACCGTCAGGGCATCGCCATGGGTTTCCAGCCGGCAGGGAACGAAGTTCATCGCTGGAGAGCCGATGAAGCCGGCGACGAACCGGGTGCGCGGCGTGTGGTACAGGTCGTTCGGCGTGCCGACCTGCTCGATGATGCCGTGGTTCATGACCACGACCCGGTCGGCCAGCGTCATGGCCTCGATCTGGTCGTGGGTAACGTAGACCGTCGTCACCGGCACTTTCTGGTGCACCCGCTTGATCTCAGTGCGCATCTGCACGCGCAGCTTCGCGTCGAGGTTCGACAGCGGCTCGTCGAAGAGGAAGACCTTCGGGTTGCGCACGATGGCGCGGCCCATGGCGACGCGCTGGCGCTGGCCCCCGGACAACTGCTTCGGCTTGCGGTCGAGCAATTCGGATATGTTCAGGATGCGGGCGGCCTCATCGACCCGGCGCTTGATCTCGTCCTTCGGGAAGCGCTTCAGGCGCAGCCCGAACGACATGTTCTCGTGCACCGTCATATGCGGGTAGAGCGCGTAGTTCTGGAACACCATCGCGATGTCGCGGTCCTTCGGCGGCACGTCGTTGACGACGGTGTCGCCAATCAGGATGTCGCCGCCGCTGATCTCCTCCAGGCCGGCGATCATGCGGAGCGTCGTGGACTTGCCGCAGCCGGACGGGCCGACCAGGACGACGAATTCCTGGTCGGCGATCTCGAGATCGATGCCGCGCACGGCCTCGACTTCATCGTAGCGCTTGACCACCTTGCGCAGCGTCACCTCGGACATCGGGTACTTCGCTCCCTGTTCGATCTCGTCGCGGGACGCCGGACATCGGCGCCCGGGTTCTTGTTCTTGTCGGGCGCTAGCCCTTCGTGGCTCCGGCGGTCAGGCCGGCGATGTAGTAGTCCATCAGGAAGGCGTAGATGATCAGCGGCGGCGCGGCACCCAGAAGCGCGCCCGTCATGATCTGGCCCCAGTTGAAGACGTCGCCCTTGATCAGCGTCGTGACGATGCCGACGGGCAGGACGAGCTGATCCGTCGAGGTCGTGAAGGCGAGCGGGTAGAGAAACTGCGCCCAGGAGACGGTGAAGGCGAAGATCGTCGCCGCGATGAGGCCCGGCAGTGCGACCGGGATGAATATCCGGGTCAGCGTCTGCATCCAGGTGGCGCCGTCGATCAGCGCCGCCTCGTCGAGCTCCTTCGGGATCGAGGCGAAGTAGCCGATCATGATCCAGGTGCAGAAGGGAACGGTCAGGGTCGGATAGAGGACCAGCAGCACCCACCAGTTGTTGATGAGCTGTATGCCCGTGTACTCGTTCACCATCGCGAATATCTTGAACAGCGGGATGAACAGCAGCGTTTCCGGGATGAGGTAGGTCAGGAAGACGCCGGTCGCGAGCGTCGCCGAGCCCCAGAAACGCATCCGCGAGAGGGCGAAGGCGGCGGGGACGCTGATCAGCATGGTGATCGTCACGACGAAGATCGAAACGACCGCCGAATTGCGGAAGAAGACGAGATACTCGCTGGAGCCCAGCAGCGCCGCGTAGTTCTCCAGCGTCGGGTAGAAGACCCACCAGGGGTTGGACGCCGCCGATATCTCCGCGCTGGTCTTCAACGACGTGATCAGCATGTAGATGGGCGGGATCAAAAAGAAGATCGCGAACAGCGTGAGGAAGAAGTAGGACCAGCGCAGCGCCCAGCGCCTGTCCCGGCTCATGCTGCCGTAACGGGGCTTGGCTGCGGGGGCCCGCGTGCCACTGGCCGTGGTAGATACGGTGGCCATCAGACTTCACTCCCCCGCTTTGTGATGTCGCGCAGGATGAACACGGCGGCGACAGCCAGGATCGGGACCATGAAGAGCGAGACGCTGGCGCCGAGCGGGATGTCGCCACTCTCGATTCCGACCAGGAAGGCCCAGGTGCCGAAGATGTGGGTCTGGTCGAGCGGACCGCCGGCGGTGAGGATGCGGACGATATCGAAGTTGGCGAAGGTCACGATCAGAGAGAACAGTGCAGTGATCGCGATGATGTTGCGCATCATCGGCAGCGTGACGTACCAGATCCGCTGCCACCAGTTGGCGCCGTCGATGGCGGCGGCCTCGTAGAGCTGGTCCGGGACCGACTTCAGCGACGCGAGATACATGATCATGAAGAACGGCGCGCCGATCCAGACGTTGACCAGGATGACCGAGAAGCGTGCCCAGGTCGCGTCGCCCGTCCACGGGATCGGGCCGATGTCGAACAGCGCCAGCACCCAGTTGAATGCGCTGTAGGACGGATCGAACAGCCACAGCCACGCCAGCGTGCTCATCGCCGGCGGGATCACCCACGGCACGAGCAGCATGCCGCGCCACTTGCGCTGGCCCTTGGCCGGTACGTTGTGCACGAAGTGCGCGACGATGAAGCCGATGATCGCTTTGAAGATCACGGCGGTGATCGCGAAGATGCAGGACTGCTGGACGACCATCCAGAAGGTCTCGCGCTTGAACAGGAACAGGAAGTTCCCAAAGCCGACGAAACGGGTCATCGACTTGTTCAGCGTCGCGAGGTGGACGGCGTAGAGAGCCGGGTAGAGGACCAGCAGGACGATCAACAGGATGAGCGGTAGCGTCATCAGGAAGGCGACCGTCGACTTGCGCTGCATCACGACGCGCAGCCGGCCGGTCTTGCGGGTCGGGGAGGCGAGGTGCGTACCCCCCACAGCAGGAGATGTCGTCACTTCGGCCATGTCAGGATCCGTGTCGCATGGGAGGGGCACCGAAATCAGCCGGCGCCGTCCCGCTCACCACGCGAGCGGGACGGTGCCGCCACAGCCTCAACTCAGATGCGCATGAAGCCTTCGACCTCGCTCTCGGCCCAGGCGAGCGTCTTCTCCATGTCCTCGCCCTGCAGGTGACGAACGACCATCTTGGTCTGGATCGCCTGAACGTAGATCTGCACGGCGATCTTGTGCGGCGCCGGTGCCGCGGCGATCGACAGTGTCTGGTGGTTGTGCGGATTGGGGTAGTGGTAGAGCGTTCCCTTCGGCGGCTCCGCGTTCGCCCAGACATCCAGGCTCGCTAGGTTGGCGAAGGCGGGGATGTCGTAGCCGGAACTGCCTTCGACCATCCGCTTCACGGCTTCCGGCTGGGACAGGTGGGTGAGGAGACTCTTGGCCGCGGACTTGTTCTTGCCGAACTCCCAGATGCCCCAGAAGTAGGGGAGGAACGGCCCGAAGCGCCCGTTCGGCCCCTTGGGCATCCCGTGTGTCCAGAGCTGGTTGGCGATCTCGGGCGCATCGCGCTTGGCCACCGCCCAGGCGCTCGGTGGGTTCATGATCGTCGCGCCCTTGCCGCTGACGAGCCACTTGTTGTTGGACGCATCGTCCCATGCCGGGGCGTCGGGCGGCAGGAACTGGCCGAGGCGCTTCATGTAATCGAGCGCCTGCCGCACCGGGTCCGACTTGACGGTGATGTCGCCCTTTGCGTCGACGAGCTGGGCGCCGAAGGAATGGAAGAAGGCACCGACCGAATCGACGGAGTCCGACGTTCCGCCGAGGCCGATCCCGAACGGGAAGCCCGCCTTGTGGCAGGCTTCGGCGGCCTTGAGGTAGGTTTCCAGGTTCCAGTCGTCGGCCTTCGGCGCCTCGCCGGCCGGATACATGGCCTGAATGTCGATACCGGCATGCTGCTTCAGCAGGTCAATCCGCGAGCACGGCCCCTTGGCTTGGCTGCCGACGGTCGCGGGGACGACGACCCAGCGGCCGTCGATCTTGCCGAGATATTCGACGGTGGCGTTGACGGCGCCGTTCTGCTCGATCAGCGGCTTCATGATGTCGTCGACCGGCTCGAGCAGTTCGGCGTGCTCCGCCGGAAGCCAAGTGGAGAAGGCGAGGATGTCGTGGCCGGAACGCGCCTGTGCCTCGGCGGCGGTCGTCAGGAGGATCTTGCGGCCCTGGGAGGTGATGAAGTCGATCGTGACGTCGACTTTCTCCTTCGCTGCCCATTCCTCGACGATCTTACGCGTCGCGTCGTTGGCGCCTGGGACCCAATGATCCCAGAAGCCGATCGACAGTGAACCGGCAGCCCTTGCACTGCGCACGTAAGGTGCAGCAATCGCCACCGCCGACAGGGCGGCGGTGTTTGCGATGAAGCGACGACGGGATACGCCTGTCTGGCCAGTCATGATCGTTTCCTCCTCCGCAACCGCGTCAATTTAGCTCTTCCTGCCAGTCGGCAGCCTGAGCAAACGGTCGTCTTTATTCGGCTTTTGCCGTTATGGAGGAAAGTGTAAGCGCCGTGGACGACGACCGTCTACAGCTATTCGCATCGCTGGACCGCGCACTATCGCATCGTCACTTCCGCTACCCGGCGTCCGGCCTTAGAAGACGGCCTCATGACCCTCGTCCCGACGCTCGTCCTGTTCGCCGCCGCCGCCACGGTATTCATGGTGGCGCGGCACTTTCACGAGAAGCCGTGGGAACCGGGCGCGCGATGGGGACCGCCCTGGCTGGCGATCATGTTCGTCGCGGCATTGGTGGCGCTGGTCGCGATCGCGCACCTGGTGTCGCTCGTTACCGGCACGCCGTTGCGCGGGCGCTTCGCGCCCTGAACGGATCAGGCCGATGGGAGCCGACGCTTCTCAGGAAGCGCGGGCGTCGCGCTGGCGAAGCAGCCAGATCACCGGGAGCGCGAGCACGACCATCCACGCCTTGCCGATCACCTGGCCGGGCAGATAGGCGAGGCTGCCAAAGGCGAGCCAGAGGAAGACGAGGCTGTCGACGACGAGGCCGACGAAGCTGCTGACGGCCACGGCTCTTACGAGGCCGCGCCGCTGCAGCGGTGTGAACACGGCGAGATCGGCGATCTCCGACAGCAGGAATGCGGCCGTCGACGCCACGACCAGTGCGGCAGGCGCAAAGGCGGCGGAAAGCGCGGCGCCGGCGCCGATGGCTCCGAGTGCCCAGGCGACGCCGAGGCGTCGTTGTACGAGGTCGCGCAGGACGAGGGCGAGGCCGATGGCCAGTACCCCGCTGGGCGCCATGACGCCTGGCGCAACCGGTACCAGGCAGGGACCCTGCGGCACGCAGACCGTCCCGATGCTCTGGATCAGCCAGTTGGCGAGCGGTACGCAGAGGCCGAAACCGACCAGACAGACGTAGCCTTCGATGCGGCGGCTGCGGTCACGGGTACAGACGTCCATGCGGCAATACTGCTTCGGGTGCCGAACCGTCACGTCGGCTCCGGCGGTATGTGCCTGAGACATCGCGCCTGTTCAACGCCGGTGCGCCGAAGGTGGAGCGCCGCCGATCTTCCGTCAGCGCTTCTCAAAGTCGATCCGCTCGTCGACCGGCAGGCCGAGCAGGTGGCGGCGCAGGCAGTCGAGGCCCATCTCGCCCGCTCCCATGCGCACCCAGTCGCGGCCGCCGAGCAGCCGTGCCCGGCGCGTGACCGTGCCATCGGCATCGGCGATGCCGATGCAGATGTCGCCGCCGAGTTCGGTACGGTCATCGCCGGAATCGACCGTGATCAGGACGGCGAGACCGTGGCTGGCGCCGCTCGTTTCGCAGAGCGCGCGGGCAACCGCTGCGGCCGTCTCGACAGAGACGGCCGCCTCTCCGGCAAGGCCGAGGGCGGCGGCGATCTCGCGCGTGTCGCGCGAGACGATGCCGCGGCGGAAGACGCCTTCGGCGGCCGGCAGCGGTGCGAGGCGCGAGGCGATATTGCCGCTGGTGAACGTCTCGGCCAGCGCCAGCGAACCGCCGCGCTCGGCCAGCGCCGCCAGGACGACGCCCTCCAGCGTCTCGTTGTCCTCGCACAGGATGAAGGCGCCGAGCCGGCTACGCACCTCCGCCTCGACCGGTGCGAGGATCCGGTCGAGTTCGGCGGCGGTCGCGGCACGCGCCGCGAGCTTCGTCTCGAGCTGCGGATAATGCGACTGGAACCCGAGCTTCACCGAGCCGTCGGCGAAGGCTGGGATGCCGCTGAGCATCTCGTCGGCCCGCGACTCGCCGATGCCGAAGGAGTGGAAGCGCTTCAGGCGCGTCACGCTCTGCAGGCCGCTCATCTTCAGCAGGCGCGGCAGCACCTGTTCATCGATCATGCGGCGCATCTCGCGCGGGACGCCTGGCGTGAACATGAAGCGTGCCTTGCCGAGCGTGACGGCGAAGCCGCAGGCCGTGCCGATGGGGTTGTCGATCAACTCGGCCCCCGCCGGCAGCATCGCCTGCTTCACGTTGTTGGGCGGCATGACGCGGCCGCGCTGGCGATAGCGCTCCTCCATCCGGGCGAACCAGGCTTCGTTCAGCACCAGCTCGACCCCGGCCGCCTGGGCCGCCACTTCCTGCGACAGGTCGTCGACGGTCGGGCCGAGGCCGCCGTTGACGATGACGGCGTCGGCCCGTTCGGCCGCCTGACGGAAGGCGGTCAGCAGGCTCTCGCGGTCGTCGCCGACGGTGGTACCCCAGGTGACGTTCAGCCCGACCTCGACCAGCCGCCGGGCGATGTGGCTGTAGTTGGTGTTGATGGTCTTGCCGGTCAGGATCTCGTCGCCGGTGCAGAGGATCTCGATGCGCATGGGTGTCCTTCTCCAACCCGGCTCAGCGGCCGAGATCCGCGCCGATGCCGGCGAGCAGTTCGAGGTGGCGTTCATGATCGCCTGCGAAGCGCAGCACGAAATGGCTGACACCGACGGCGGCATAGTCGGCGAGCCACTGCCTCGCGCCTTCGAGCGGACCGCCATAGCTCGGCTGGCGCTTGCGCATGAGGGCAGCGGGCTGGCCGTAGTAGCTTTCCAGGAAGGCGTCGATCCGGCGAGTCGCACGCTCGGCATCGTCGTCGATGGCGATGGTGAGATAGGTGGCTGCGGTCATGGCCGACGGGTCCCGGCCGTTTTCGCGCGCGACCGCCTGCATGCGCTGCCACATGTCGGCGACCCTTGCCGGATCCGGTCCGTTCGGGAACCAGCCGTCGAAATGCTTGCCGACCCGCTCGACCGAGGCTTCTGCGGCACCGCCGATCCAGATGGGCGGCCCACCTGGCCGATGGGGGACGGGCCCGAGGGTGCCGTGCTTGACCGTCCAGCGGCCCTGCCAATCGACCGGCTCGCCGGTCCAGAGGGCTCGACAGAGGCGCAGGCCTTCCAGCATGCGGCCGACGCGCTTCTCGAACGGCACGCCCGCGGCTTCGAACTCGTCGCGGATGTTCGGCACGTCTGTGGCGATGCCGACGCCGAGGATGACGCGGCCCTCGGCCACCTGGTCCAGGGTTGCGACCTGGTGCGCCAACACCACTGGGTTGCGCAGCGCCGGGAGGAGCACCGCCGTGCCGAGCTCGACCCGCTTCGTTCGGCCGGCGACGCCTGCGAGCAGGGTGATCGGCTCGTGCCGTGGCCGGGCGAGGAGGGAGTCGCCCACCCAGACCGAATCGTAGCCGAGCGTCTCGGCGCGCTCGGCCAGCGCCAGCAGCGGCGCCGCCGCCGGATGGCCCTCCATAACGCTCTCGCGGGTCGGCAGCAGGTAACCGATGCGCGGGGCCATGGCGTCTTCTCCGGTGGCTTCTGTGGATGCTGACGGAAATTGGCGAGCCGATCCGATACGGGACGGCCGCGCAGTGTTATCCCTTGCGGCGACGGCGTTGCCAACCGCCGTAACGGCGGACGGCGTTCGGCCGAGGGAGTGACGGCATTCTCACGAGGTCCATTCGTCTGGCCATCACCGTCGCGCTGCGCGATCTGCGCGGCGCCGCCGGCAGCCTGTATACGCTGGTCGCGGGCATCGCCGTGGGCGTCGCGGTCATCGCGGCGTTCGGGTCGCTGGCCGGGATAGTATCCGACGATGTGCGCGACGGGGCGCGCGCCGCGGTCGGTGGCGACGTCTCGCTCCGCCTCTTCCACGAGCCGGCGGACATCGAACAGCGCGCCTTCCTCGAAACGGCGGCGGCGTACAGCGAGGTCGCGGAGCTGCGGGTTCCGGCGCGCCGCGTGGACGGCAATGCCGCGACGCTCGTCGAACTGAAAGCGGTCGACGAGCGCTATCCGCTGTACGGTACGGTGGTGCTGGAGCCGCCGCAGCCGCTCGATGCCGCCCTGGGGCGCCGCGGCGGCGTCTGGGGGGCGGCGGCGGATCCGGCGCTGCTGGAGGCGCTCGGGCTGGCGCCGGGAGATCCGCTGCAGATCGGGCCGCTGAAGGTGGCGGTCCGGGCGCGGCTGGTGGCCGAGCCGGGACGGGGCGTGCAGGGCTTCGCCCTCGGTCCGCGGGTGCTGGTCGCGCGGGCGGCGTTGGACGGGACCGACCTCGCCGCACCGGGGTCGCCGGTCTACTGGTACAATCTCGTCCGGCTGGCACCCGGGGCCGATTCGGGCGCCTGGGTCGTGGAGGCCGAGCGGCGCTTCCCCGACGCGGGCTGGCGGATCGTCGAGGCGGCCGACGGCCCGCCCGGCCTGGAGCGGGTCGTCCAGATCGGGCGGGTGCTGCTGCTGCTCGGCGGCGTGTCGGTGCTGCTGATCGGCGGCGCCGGCGTGGCGGCGGCGGTCACCGCGCATCTGGCGCGCCGGACCGAGACGGTGGCCGTTCTCAAATGCCTCGGCGCCACGGAGGGGCTGGTCGCCGGCGTCTACTTCGCGCAGGTGATGCTCGCAGCGGCCCTCGGCGTGGCGGTGGGACTGGTCGTCGGCGCTGCGGCGCCCGCGGTCCTCGGCCGGCTGTGGCCGGCGGCGCTGCCCTTCGTCGCCGGTGCCTCGGTGCAGCCCGCGGCGCTCGCGACCGCGGCGGCGTTCGGGCTCGTCACCGCCGCCGCGTTCGCGCTCTGCTCGCTCGGCCGCGTTCGCGGGATCGGGCCGCAGCGGCTCTTCCGCGACCTGGCGGCGCCCGTCCGGGGCGGGCGCCTGCGCCGGGCGGCCCTCGTCGCGGCCGCGGCGCTCCTGCTCGTCGGCCTGCTGTTCGCGACGACCGCGATGCCGCTCCTCGCGTCGCTCTTCGCCGCCGCGGCCGGCCTCGCGGTGGCGGCCTTCCTGCTGCTCGGCCGGCTGGTGGCCTGGGCGGCAGGGCGGTGCGCGCGCCGGGGGCCGCCGCTGATGCGGCTGGCGCTGAACGGCCTGTCGCGGCCGGGGGCCGTGACGGTGCCCGTGGTGACCGTGCTGGGCCTGTGCCTCACGCTCCTGGTCGCGGTGAAGACCATCGAGGACAACGCGCTGCACCACCTGGACGAGACGGTGCCGCAGGACGCGCCCGACCTCGCCTTCCTGAACCTGTCGCCGCACGAAGGCCCGGCGTTCGCGGCCCTGGTGCGGCGGGTCGCACCGGGGAGCCGCGTCGAGCGGCGGCCGTTCCTGCACGCCCGGCTCACGCATCTCGGTGCCCGGCCGCTGCTGCGCGAGGCGGTGCCGCGCGACGTCGCCTGGGCGGTGCGCGGCGACCGCGGCGTGTCCTGGGCGGCCGCGCCGCCGCCGGGCGCCGCGATCGTCGAGGGCGGCTGGTGGCCGGCCGACCATGCCGGGCCGCAGCTGGTCTCGGTCGACGCGGCGGTGGCGCGGCGGCTGGGCATCGCGGTCGGCGACACGATCGCGCTGAACCATCGCGGCCGGCGCCTGACGGCCACCGTGGCCAACCTGCGGCGCATCGACTGGTCGCGGCTGCGCCTCGATTTCCCCTTCCTGCTCTCGCCGCCGGCCGCGCCGCCCGACCATCGCGAGATCGCCGCTGCCTGGACCAGCGGCCCGGCGGAGACCGCGGCGCTCGAGGCCGCGGTCGGCGCGGCGTTCCCCGCGGTCGCGACGGTGCGCGTCGGCCCCGTGCTGGAGCGGCTGCGCGGCGCGCTGCTGGCCGCCTCGCGGCCGCTGGCGCTGATCGCCGGTGCGGCGGTCGCCGCCGCCGTCGCGGTGATCGCCGGCAGCCTCGCCGCGACCCACCGGCGGCGGCTGCGCGAGCTCGTCCTGCTCAAGGTCGTCGGCGCCCGGCCGCGCCAGCTCATGCTCGCCGGCATGCTCGAGCTGGCGCTGCTCGGGCTGGTCACGGCCGCCGTCGCAACGCTGCTCGGCACCCTGGCGGCGCATGCGGTGGTCGTCCGCATCGCGCCGGACGGCTGGCTGTTCCGGCCGGCGGTGCCGCTGACGGTGGCGGCCGTGGCGACCGCCGGCATGGCGCTCGCGGGCCTGTGGCTGCCGCGCCGGGCGCTGGCGGCGCGGCCGGCGGAATTCCTGCGCGGAGAACCGGCGGGCTGACCCGCCGGCTCCCGCCCCGTCTCACACCAGTTCGATCAAGGCCGCGATGCCCTGGCCGACGCCGATGCACATGGTGGCGATGGCGCGCTTGCCGCCGTGCGTCTCCAGCGCGCTGACCGCCGTGAGTGCCAGCCGCGCGCCCGAGGCGCCGAGCGGGTGGCCGAGGGCGATGGCGCCGCCGTGCGGGTTCACGTGATCGGCGTCCTCGGGCAGGCCGAGCTGGCGGAGCACCGCGATGCCCTGGGCGGCGAAGGCCTCGTTCAGCTCGATGATGTCGACGTCCTTCAGCGTCAGGCCGGTCTTGGCCAGCAGCTTCTGGACCGCCGGGGCTGGGCCGATGCCCATCAGCCGCGGCTCGACGCCGGCGGTGGCCATCGCGACGACCCGCGCCCGCGGCGTCAGCCCGTGGCGCTTCAGGCCGGCCTCGCTCGCCAGCAGCAGGGCGGCGGCCCCGTCGTTGACGCCCGACGCGTTGCCGGCGGTCACGGTGCCCGGGTTGCGGAACGGCGTCTTCAGCTTGGCCAGCATCTCCATCGTCGTGTCGCCGCGCGGATGCTCGTCGGTGTCGACCACCGTGTCGCCCTTGCGGCCCTTGATGGTGACCGGCGCGATCTCCTTGGCGAAGAAGCCGCTCTCCTGCGCCGCCTTGGCCCGCATCTGGCTGCGGTAGGCGAAGGCGTCCTGGTCGGCGCGCGACACCTGGAAGGCCTCGGCGACGTTCTCGCCGGTCTCCGGCATCGAGTCCGTGCCGTACTGCGCCTTCATCAGGCCGTTGACGAAGCGCCAGCCGATCGTCGTGTCGTAGATGTCGGCCTGGCGCGCGAAGGCCTGGTCCGCCTTGCCCATCACGAAGGGGGCCCGCGTCATGCTCTCCACGCCGCCGGCCAGCATCAGGTCGGCCTCGCCGGTCCTGATCGCCCGCGCCGCGGTGCCGACCGCGTCGAGGCCCGAGCCGCAGAGCCGGTTGACCGTTGCCCCCGGCACCTCGACCGGAAAGCCGGCCAGCAGGGTCGCCATGCGCGCCACGTTGCGGTTGTCCTCGCCCGCCTGGTTGGCGCAGCCCATGTAGCAGTCGTCCAGCGCGGCCCAGTCGACCTGGGTGTTGCGCTCGCGCAGCACGCGCAGCGGGTGGGCGGCCAGGTCGTCGGCCCGCACGTCCTTCAGGGCGCCCGCATAGCGGCCGATCGGCGTGCGCGCGAAATCGCAGATATAGGCGTCGGTCATGGCGGGTCTGCTCCTCGGTTCCGTGTTCTTGCTTCGGCCGGGAGCCTGGGAGGCCGCCCGGTGCCGAGGGCAATGAAGCCGGAACCGCGGGGCCTGTCCAGCGCGCGCTTGGCCGCGGGGGGTGGCTCCTTTCTCGATCGAATGTGTGGGCCGTCTCCTTCCGCACTTTCCCGGACGCGGCGCGCCAGCGCCGCGTCCGGGACCAGGGGGGGCGCTGCGTGCGGAGAGGTTTTCCGGGCGGCCCCTGGGTCCGGCGCTCCGCTGCGCTGCGGGCGGGAAGGTGTTGAGGGGGGCGGCCTTTCGTTTTGCCCATCACCCCGGGCGCTCCCATGCGGGGTCCCAGCCGTGGAGGTCGGACTGGCCGCCGCGGACCAGGGGGTCGGGGTGGCGAGCCCAGGACGGGGCGGTGGGGTTGAGCGCGACGGGCGGGGCGATGCTGCGGAGGTAGGCGAGTTCGGCTTCGAGGTCGTCCTCGGGGTCGGGCCCGGGGGGGGGGGGGGGGGGGGGGCGGCCCGGGGGGCGCGTTGGTGTGGGGGGGGGCGCCCCCCCCCCCCCCCCCGGGG